>NZ_JBRRBO010000029.1:0-54908 GCF_056756175.1 Stenotrophomonas sp. STEN240
ATGCTCGGCACTACAGGTGATCTATCGGTAATGCCTCTGCCGAGCGTGGCTCGGCACTACGGGTGATCTACCGGTAAGACCCTTGCCGAGCATGGCTCGGCACTACAGCGCGCGTAGCAGCAGCGCCACCATCGCCGGTACGGCCTGGACGTAGAAAATGCGCGGGCTGACGCTGTATGCGCCATAGGCGCCGGCCAGTACCACGCAGACCAGCGAGAACGTCACCAGCACCGGCTGCCCCAGCACCAGCCCGGCGACGATGCCGGCGGCAAGGAAGCCGTTGTAAAGCCCCTGATTTGCCGCCAACACCCGCGTGGCCTGTGCCTTCTCCGGCGTGTTGCGGAAGGTCTTCAAACCCAGCGGCTTGGTCCACAGGAACATTTCCAATACCAGGAAATACATATGCAACGCTGCCACCAGCAGCGTCACCAGCACTCCAGACAAAGCCAATACGCTCATCGGCATCTCTTCCTGAAAGCACAGCGGCAAACCCGCCGCAGGGAACAACTCAGCGATCGTGCGGCAGCTTCTTCTCTTCGCGCAATACGCCCAGCGCCGACAACGTCATCAGCACCGCCACGGCCGCACCGCCAACGAACACCGCTTTGGACCCAAACAGCGACAAGCCCTTGTGCACCCATGCAAAGGTCAGGTCAGCGCCGCGGTAAAGCACTGTATCGATGGCCGCACCCGCCTTGTAGCGCCATTGCCGGTCCACGCGTGTATAGATGGTCTCGCGTGCCGGCTTGCCTAGTGAGAACTCGCTGGCGCGCGTCAGCACCTGCACCACCGCCACCATCAGCGGAAACGGCGACGCCGCCAATACCGAGAACCCGACAATGATTGCCAACCCCGGGATCAGCAACGCTGGGGCCACGCCATAGCGTGACAGCAACCAGCGGGTCAGCCCCAGCTGGATAACCAGGGTCAGCGCGTTCACTGCCAGGTCGATGCGCGAATAGAACGCGGTGCTTGCGGCCGGGTCGGTGATCAGGCGGCGCGCGATAGCAGCCTGTTCGTTGTACAGCATGGTGCCTATGCCCACGCCGAACACCACCATCAGCGCCAGCCAACGCAGCAGCGGTTCGCGCGCGATCAGCCTCAGCCCATCGAACACACTGCCGCCCATCGGCTGTTCGCCGTCGACCAGTTGCTGCTCGCGTTCACGCTGCACCGCCCACGGCCGCAGCCGCCAGATGCAGAACAGGCAGATCGACAGGAAACCGGCCGACACCAGCATCAGATTGGCGATGCCCACCCGTTGCACCAGCGAGCTGGTGATGATCGGCCCGAGGAATGCACCTACCGTTCCGGCCGCACCGATGTAGCCGTAGTACGCCCGTGCCTGCGCATTGGAGAACACGTCAGCCATGAAGCTCCAGAACACCGCTACCGCGAACAGGTTGAAAACGGTGATCCAGAAGAAGAACGCCATGCCCCGCCCCGGCACGCCGGCATTGAACATCGCGTAGAAGACCAACAGGGTGAAAATGAAGAAGCCATATACCAGCGGCAGGAACACCCGTCGCGGGTAGCGGCTGACCAGCCAGCCATACAGCGGCTGCAGCACCAGCATGATCAGGAACACACAGGAAAACAGGAACTGCAGGGTGAAGTCCTTCAGCGGCATGCCGTGCGCTGCGAACCAGGCAATCAACCCGGGCGGGAACAAGGTGTCCATGTTGGACGAAGCCGCCATCGCCTCGCGCACCGGGCGCAGCACGTAGTAACCGCTGAGCAGGCAGAAGAAGTACAGGAACGACCACCACAGCGGCGGTGAGCCGCGCAGCGTGTGCAGCAGGGACCGTGCACCGGATCCGCGCGTAGCGGTCATGCGGCACCCCGGCACTGCGGGTGGCGAGAGGACGGCGGCATCGGAAACTCCGGGGGTTCGGCGGAGCGCGTACGTTATCTAATGCACTGCAACATCGCCAGTGCGCCAGGGCTTACTCCCACACAACGAGCCGTTCTATCCTCAAGTATGGGAAAGGGGAAAGCCGTGAAGGAATTTGACTACATCATCGTCGGCGCGGGCTCGGCCGGCTGCGTGCTGGCCAACCGGCTCAGTGCCGACCCGCAACTGCGAGTGCTGCTGATCGAAGCCGGGCCACGCGACTGGCACCCCTTCATCCATATGCCGGCCGGCATCGCCCGGCTGGTCAACAACCGCCGCGTCAACTGGAGCTACGACACCGAGCCCGAGCCGGCGCTGGGAAATCGGCGCCTGTGGTGGCCGCGCGGCAAGGTGCTTGGCGGTTCGAGCTCGATCAACGCGATGTGCTACGTGCGTGGCGTGCCCGGCGACTACGACCGTTGGGCGCAGGCCGGCGCCAGCGGCTGGAACTGGGACAGCGTGCTGCCGTGGTTCCGTCACAGCGAAGGCAACGCGCGCGGTGCCGATGCGCTGCACGGCGCCGCCGGTCCCTTGCAGGTGTCCGACCTGCGTTACGTCAATCCGCTCAGCCATGCCTTCATCGAGGCCGGGCAGCAGGCCGGCCATGCCCACAACAGCGACTTCAACGGCGTCCAGCACCAAGGTGTCGGCCTGTACCAGGTCACGCAGAAGAATGGTGCACGTTGCTCCTCAGCGGCCGCGTATCTCGCCCCAGTGCGCGCGCGTGCCAATCTGCAGGTACTCACCGGAGCCTTGGTGGAACGGCTGCAGATCGACGCAGGGCGCGTTAACGGCGTGCACCTGCGCGTGGGCGGCAAACGCGAGCAGTTCCGCGCCGCCGCCGAAGTACTGCTCAGTGCCGGCGCGATCAACTCACCGCAGTTGCTGATGCTGTCCGGCATTGGTCCGGCCGATGCGCTGCGCGCGCATGGCATCGACGTCCAGCTGGACCAACCCGGTGTCGGCGCCAACCTGCAGGACCATCTGGATATCTGCACGCTGTACCGCAGCGTGCCCGGCGTCAGCTATGACCGCGCCAGCGAAGTGATGATCGGCCTGAACTACTTCCTGCGCGGCCATCAGGGCGCCGGCAGCAGCAACGTGGCCGAGGCCGGTGGCTTCGCGCGCTCGCGCTTTGCGCCGGACGAACGTGCCGACATCCAGTTCCACTTCGTCCCGGCGATGCTGGACAACCATGGCCGCAACCGCCTGCCCGGCGACGGCTACACCTTGCACGCCTGCTACCTGCATCCGCGCAGCCGCGGCCATATCGGCCTGCACAGCGCCGACCCGGCCGCGCCGGCGCGCATCCACGCCAATTACCTGAGCGATGCCGAAGGCTTCGATATGAAGATGATGGTCGAGGCCGCGCGGTTGAGCCGCGACATCCTGCAGCAATCGGCATTTACCCACTGGCGCAAGGCACCGCTGTTCCCGGCCGATGAGCACCTGGACGACGCCGGTCTGGAAGCCTTCATCCGCGCCAAGGCCGAGACCATCTACCACCCGATCGGCAGCTGCCGGATGGGCAGTGACGATGCTGCGGTGGTCGACCCGCAGCTGCGGCTGCGCGGCATCGATGGCCTGCGGGTGGTCGACGCCTCGGTGATGCCCACCTTGGTCAGTGGCAACACCAATGCACCGACCATCATGATCGCCGAGCGTGCGGCGAGCTTGATCCTGGGCTAGACAACCGGCTTGCTGAGGCGGAAAAGCAATCAATCCCCACACGCAGCGCTGCTATGGGCTGCCCGCAGAGAAACAGGCGAAAGCGGGAACACCCCGGCCTCAGGCCACCTGCAGCATCGCTGGCAACGGGCAATGCAAGGTGGCGCAGATGGTGCGCAGCAACTCGGCCTCGGCGACATTGACGCGTTGATTGTGGCTGACCGTTGCGGTCACCGCTTCCACCAGCAGCTGCTTGGCCAAGGGATCCATCGAATCCAGTGGCCCCCACACCGCGTCCAGAGCCAGCACGCCGTTGACGGGCGGCGCGTAAGGCAGGTGGCCCTGCGGCAGGATCCGCTGCAGGCCGGCGAGGTAGGCACGGCGTGCGGAGGCTTCATCGCCGGGGTTGCCGGCGCGCGCAACCACGGCCAGCAGCGTGGCGAACTCCTTCTGCACGCTGGTGGTCTTGCGGCGTCCGAAGTGCAGATGGCGCGAAGGATCCAACGCCGCCTGCACCTGCACCAGCAACAGCCGCGACAGACAATATTCGAACAGTGAGATGCGGCCGTCCGCATGCGTCAGTGCTTCAATGCAGCGCATGAACGCATCCAGTTGCGGCCGCGGCAGGCTGCGCAGGGTCGGGAACGCCAGCGCCGCCAATGGCAGCCGCAGCGCCGCCTGCAGATCGCGCAACGGCCCCGCCGCCAGCTGCATCACGCTGTCGGCCATCGCCTCACCCAACTGCATACGCACGGCCTCGCGCTGCTGCGCGGCAACCGTTGCATCGGCATCCAGCAGCATCGCCAGCAACAAGGGCTGTGCCGCAGCACGGTCGCCGGCCAGCGCGCGCAGCGGCGCAGGCAGACTGCCGGCAAGGCGTACCGCCTGCTGGTAGTCATCGTCGGCCGGCGTGGCCACCTGCGCGGCCACCTGCGCCGGGTCCACGCGCAGCTGCCGCGGCGTCCCCGGCATGGACGGCAACAGCGCATCCACGCTGACCGCGTCATGCCCGGCCAGGCCCATGACGCGATCTTCGGACAGGCCATCCGGCGGTGCACTGAACCAGCTACCGCGCAGTGTCTGCAGCTGCTCGGCGCGGAACCCGGGCTGCAGGCGCTGGATGCGTTCCAGCAAGGGCGGATGCGTGGCGAACCAGCTGGACAGACGCAGCCCTTCGCCAAACAGCATATGGCTGACCTCCTCGGCACCGGCACGGTCGGCCAGGTGCGAGCCCTCGTCCAGCCCGCCGATCTTTTTCAACGCACCGGCCAAGCCTTCGGTCTGGCGGGTGAACTGTACCGCCGAGGCATCGGCCAGGATTTCGCGCTGACGCGACACCGCCGCCTTGATCAGGCGCCCGAAGAACACCCCGATGCTGCCGATGGCAATGCCTGCCAGCGCCATCGCCAGCACCACCAACACCGGCGCGCCGACGCGCCCAAGCCGCACCCGGCTGCCGCCGCCCATATGCATCAGCATCCGCTTGCCGATCACGCTGAGCATGAGGATGCCGAACAGCACGCCCATCAGGCGGATGTTCAAGCGCATGTCGCCATTGAGGATGTGGCTGAATTCATGTGCGATCACCCCCTGCAGCTCGTCGCGGTTGAGCCGCTGCAAGGCGCCGCGGGTCACCGCGATGGTCGCGTCGGCCGGCGAATAGCCGGCAGCGAAGGCGTTGATGCCGGCGTCCTGTTCCAATACATACAGGCGCGGCATAGGCACGCCGGAGGCGATGGCGATCTCCTCCACCACGTTGCGCAGGCGTCGCAAGGCAGGGTCGCGGGTATCGGCGGCAACTTCGGTTCCGCCCAGCTGCACGGCTACCACCTCGCCGCCAGCGCGCAGCGAACGGATGCGGTAAAGCGACGCCAAGCCGATCACCGCCAGCGTCAGCAGGCTGCTCCACAGCACCATGCGCGGGCTGCCGGTGCTGAACCACACCAGCACATCCACCATCACCACGATGGCGGTCACCGCCAACGCGAACAACAGCACCAGCCGCGCGGAATTACGCCGCGCCTGTGCCTGGTGTTCGAAGAAGTTCATCCCGCGCCCCCGGTTACGCCCGCGTCAGAGTCAGAACTGCACCTTGGGCGCCTCACGCACCTGCTCGCGCTTCTCCACCGGGATGTCCAGCAAGGCTGCGGTCGAGAAGTTGAACATGTCGGCAAATACATTGGCCGGGAAGGTCTCGCGGCGATTGTTGTAGCCCATCACCGCATCGTTGTAGGCCTGCCGCGCGAACGCCACCTTGTTCTCGGTGCTGGCGAGCTCTTCGCTGAGCTGCATCATGTTCTGGTTGGCTTTCAGCTCCGGGTAGGCCTCGGCCACCGCCATCAAGCGGCCCAACACGCCATTCAACTGCCCCTGCGAGGCAGCCAGCTGCGCCATTGCCGCCGCATCGCCCGGATCGGCCTTGGCTGCGGCCAAACCTGACTGCGCGGCACTGCGCGCGGCGATCACCGCCTCAAGCGTCTGCCGCTCATGGCCCATATAGGCCTTGGCGGTCTCCACCAGGTTCGGAATCAGGTCAAAACGCCGCTGCAACTGCACGTCGATCTGCGCAAATGCGTTCTTGTAGCCGTTGCGCGCCCGTACCAGCCCGTTGTAGATCCCCACGCCCGCCGCGACAACTGCGACAACCACCACAAGAAAGATCAGCAATATCAACGCGATGCCCATTCATTCTCTCCCCGTTTGTGCATTGATGAAAAGCGGCGCTAGAATCGCCGACAGCAGTAGCTTACAGGCACCGATCACGATGAAAGACAAGAGCACGCGCCGGTACATTCGTCCGGTGGCATCGGGATTGCTGGGGGTGTTGATGCCCTTCGCATTGTCGTCTACCGCGCAGACTCCAACCCACACCACCCTGCCAGCTGCCGCACCGGCCGCCGCAGCGTTGCCGGTGAACCTGGAGAACGCGCCCAGCCAGTCGCCGACGCAACCGATGCCTTATCGCACCGCGCTGCGCCCGGACCAGGTGCAAGCGTTGCCGGCCGACTTCAATGTCGCCGCCATCGAATCACTGGCCGAACAGCTGACCTACGGCAACCGCGTGCCCGGCATGGCGATGGCCATCGTCCAGAACGGGCGGGTGCTGTCGGCACGTGGCTATGGCGTTACCGACATCAGCAACCCGCAGGAAGTGGACGCGCATACCGTGTTCCGGCTTGCTTCGCTGTCCAAGGCCTTTGCCGGCACCATGGCCGGGCTGCTGGTCAACGATGGCACGCTGCGCTGGGACAGCAAGGTCACCGATTACGTGCCCGGCTTCCGCCTGTCCACCCCTGAAGCGACCGACAAACTCACCGTCGCCGACGTACTCAGCCAGCGTGTCGGCCTGACCAGCAATGCCTATGACCGCGATGTCGAGGCCAATGCCGACTATTACTCGCTGACCCAGAAGCTGGCCAGCGCGCCGCTCAAGTGTGCGCCGGGCGAATGCTATTCCTATCAGAACGTCGCCTTCAGCCTGGTCGGCGATGTGGTGTTCGCGGCCTCGGGCAGCTTCTATGAGCAGGCTGTCGAGAAGCGCATCCTCAAACCACTGGGCATGAATGACGCCAGCCTCGGCCTGGCCGGCATCCAGGCCAGCTCGCGCTGGGCGCGCCCGCATGTGCGCAGCCGCAACGGCTGGGTGTCGCTGACGCCCAAGCCCACCTACTACCGCGTCGCGCCTGCCGCCGGCGTCAACGCCAGCGCCAGCGACATGGCGCAATGGCTGCTGGCCCACACCGGCCATCGTCCGGATGTGTTGCCTGCTCCGTTGCTGGCAACGCTGCACGCGCCCTTGATCAACACCCCCGGCGAAATGCGTTCGGGCTGGCGCCACCAGCGCCTTGATTCGGCAGGCTACGCGCTGGGTTGGCGGGTGTTCGATTACTCCGGCCACCAGGTGGTCTTCCACGCCGGTGCGGTACAGGGCTATCGCGGCCTGGTGGCGCTGCTGCCGGAACGCGACCTGGGCATCGCCATCATGTGGAACGGCGAGAGCAGCCTGCCCAGCGGCATGATGCCGACCATCCTGGATCGTGCGATTGGTTTGCCGACGCAGCGCTGGCTGGATGTGGATACCGATTTTGGCAGCGACAACCTGATGGCCGAAGATGCCGCGCCGGCGCGCGGCGGCAAGAAGGGCGCGTCCTCCGACCGCGCGGTGGCCTCACCGCACTGAGTCGCAGCGCGGTTCTGCGCTAGCACCCGAAAGGCGGCCGATGGCCGCCTTTCTTTTTGCATTGGCCGCTGTGTAATGCGTGCAGCTCTGTAGTGCCGAGCCATGCTCGGCAAGGGCAGTCCCCGCCACCCCAAACCACCAGCACCAACCTTGTGGGAGCGGCATCAGCCGCGAAGCTGGCGATGCTTGAGCGGCCCTGATGATCTGGTCGCAGGGAATCGGGGCGAACAGGCCGGACCCTTCCACAAACAGATATCGACTGGTCGGATAAGCAATTGGCTTCGCGGCTTACGCCGCTCCCACAAAAGCGGCGGCGTTGCCTGGTCGGATGCTTGGTCGGCTTCGCGGCTTACGCCGCTCCTACAAAAGGCGGCGTTGCCTGGTCGGATGCTTGGGCGGCTTCGCGGCTTACACCGCTCCCACAAAAGAGGCGCCGCTGTTTGGTCGGATGCTTGGTCGGCTTCGCGGCTTACGCCGCTCCCACAAAAGGCGGTGGTGCCTGGTCGGATGCGCCACTGGCTTCGCGGCTTGCACCGCTCCTAACAAGGCGGTCTCGCAGCCGTGTAGTGCCGAGCCATGCTCGGCAAGGGCAGTACCCGTACCACCATGACGCCAGCACCGACCTTGTGGGAGCGGCGTCAGCCGCGAAGCTCGCGATGCTTGAGCGGCCCTGATGATCTGGTCGCAGGAATCGGGTCGAACAGGCAGGGCCTTCTACGAACAGATATCGCCTGGTCTGATTCGCCACTGGCTTCGCGGCTTACGCCGCTCCCACAAAAGAAGCGGCGGTGCCTGGTCGGATGCGCCGCTGGTTTCGCGGCTTACGCCGCTCCTACAAAAGAGGCGGCGTTGTTTGGTCGGATGCGCCACTGGCTTCGCGGCTTACGCCGCTCCCACAAAAGGCTGGCTTGCCTGGTCTGATGCGTGGGCGGCTTCGCGGCTTGCGCCGCTCCCATGTTGGTTGCCCCCCCGATTGGTGCCCTTCCCGCCCGGCGGGCGCGCATAAAAAAACTCCCTCCCCGCTGGGCAGTCGGGGAAGGAGTTTCAGGTACAGCTAGTGGAGCTGGATCAGATCAGCGGCGCCGGGGTGGCCGGCAGCGCAACCGGAGCGGCCTTCTTCTTACGAGCGGCCGGCTTCTTCTTCGCAGCAACCTTCTTGGCAGCCGGCTTCTTGGCGGCAACCTTCTTGGCAGTCTTCTTAACGACCTTCTTGGCAGTTGCCTTCTTGGCAACCTTCTTTACGGCCTTCTTGACTACCTTCTTGGCGGCTTTCTTGGCAGTTGCCTTTTTGGCAACCTTCTTTACGGCCTTCTTGGCAGTTGCCTTCTTGGCAACCTTCTTTACGGTCTTCTTGGCAGTTGCCTTCTTGGCAACCTTCTTCACGGCCTTCTTGGCAGTTGCCTTCTTGGCAACCTTCTTCACGGCCTTCTTGGCAGTTGCCTTCTTTGCAACCTTCTTCACTGCCTTCTTGGCGGTTGCCTTCTTGGCAACGGCCTTCTTGGCGACCTTCTTCACTGCCTTCTTGGCGGTTGCCTTCTTGGCAACCTTCTTCACGGCAGCCTTCTTGGCGACTTTCTTTACCGCCTTCTTGGCGGCCGGCTTTTTAGCAGCTTTCTTCGTAGCCATGGTTTGTTCCTCGTCAGTGATCTATGGAATTGAAATGCCCAGTTGAAGCAAATCCGCGGTGTTCGGCGGAGGACCGACGACGCGTCTAGCGCATCGTGACGGATACAGAAACACCCGCGACGGTTCCCGCTGCGGGTGCCTTATTGAAATCAGGGGGGTGTTTCGCGGAAGGAAGCGGCTCCTGCTCCACCATCAAGAGAATCCTGGCGGACGTCCAAGTTGTGCTTCGCGTCTGAATGTTGATCCGGCTCACTCGCTTCCGCAGGAAAGGTCTGCTGGGCGAAACCTAATCACGGTTTTTTTTACTGTCAACTATCTTTCCAAAATATTTTTCGGAAGCCTTCAGGCTTCTGCACCCGCGTGCTCGCCGCCGGCGCCGGTCTTTGCTCGCCGGCAACACAGCTGCAACGCCCGTCCAAAAAAACACAAAGTAAAAAAACATCGGTAAAAGCGCACTATTCTTTTCAACGCCTGCCACATGCCACCGTGTTGGCACTACACCAGGCGCATCTCAAAGCATGCGACCGACGACCACCAACGGCCGGTTCCGACACCCGAAAAAAAGTTTGCCAAAGGCTGCGCTTTGCATCGGCGTTGGATCAATTTGCGCAAACTTTTTGAACCGTTTCGCAGTTCGCAACGATGTCCACCGACACCACTTCGCACCCGCCGAGCAACTGTCGCGCCGCTCTCATGCCGTCCCTCATCACCGCCGATCATCACCTGATGCTGACATCGACACAAAAAAAAACGGCCGCTGATGGCGGCCGTTTTTCCGAAGACGACAGGACTCAGTGGTCCTCGTTCTCCAGCATCTCGGCGTAGTCGTCCGGGCCGAGCAGCTCGTTCAACTGTTCCGGTTCGGACAGCTCCACCACGTACAGCCAGCCGTCGCCGTAGGCATCTTCGTTGATGGTTTCCGGCTTGTCGGTCACCGCTTCGTTGACTTCGACAACGGTGCCGGACACCGGGCTGTAGACGTCGGAGGCAGCCTTCACCGACTCGACCACCGCTGCGCCAACGCCAGCCTGCACGCTGTCACCGACAGCCGGCAGTTCGACGTAGACCAGGTCACCCAGCAAACCTTGGGCATGGTCGGAAATACCAACGGTGACGCGGCCATTGCCTTCGACACGGGCCCATTCGTGGGACTTGAGGAACTTGAGGTCGCCAGGGATCTCGCTCATGGAACTACTCCGAAAAAAACGGTGGTCGGGAAGAAGCGCTAGTTTAACGAACCGGAAGCGAGGTCGCTTCCGGCCCGGTCGAGCAGGTCAAAGATTGATACCGGCCTGTGCCTGGCCGTCACGCACAAACGGAAACTTCACGATACGCACCGGCACTTCCTTGCCGCGGATATCCACGCGCACCTCGCCCGGTGCACCGGCGGGAACGCGTGCGAAGGCGATTGCCTTGCCCAGCGTCGGCGAAAAAGTGCCGGACAGGATCTCGCCCTCGCCATTGGCGGTGAGCACCTTCTGGCCGTGGCGCAGCACGCCCTTCTCGTCCATCACCAGGCCGATCATCTGCCGCGCATTGCCGGCAGCCTTCTGTGCCTCCAGTACCGGGCGACCAGTGAAGTCGCGCGCGGTGCCATCGGCCTGATCATCCAGGGCAACCGTCCACGCCAATGCCGCTTCGTACGGGGTGATGGTTTCGTCCATGTCCTGGCCGTAAAGATTCATGCCGGCTTCCAGGCGCAGCGTATCGCGCGCGCCCAGACCCGCCGGCTTTACACCGGCAGCCAGCAATGCATTCCAGAACGCGACCACGGCCGTCTGCGGCAGCAATACTTCGTAGCCGTCTTCGCCGGTGTAACCGGTGCGCGCAACAAACAGTGGCACGCCATCGGTGGAGGTCACATCCAGGCCGGCAAAGCGCGCCAGCTTGTCCAGCGCGGCACGATCATCGGCCGCCACCAGGCCGGCGACCAGCGCACGCGCCTGCGGACCCTGCACGGCGATGATGGCCAGGTCTTCGCGCTCGATCACTTCCACGCCGAAGGCTTCGGCATGCTGACGGATCCAGGCCAGGTCTTTTTCGCGGGTGGAGGCATTGACCACCATGCGGAACATGTCATCGGCCAGGAAGTAGACGATCAGGTCGTCGATCACCCCGCCCTGCGCATTGAGCATGCACGAGTACAGGGCCTTGCCCTTCACCTTGAGCTTGTCGATGGAGTTGGCCAGCAGCTGGCGCAGGAACTCGCGGGTACGCGCGCCCTTCAGATCGACCACAGTCATATGGCTGACGTCGAACATGCCGGCGGCATTGCGGACCAGATGATGCTCATCGATCTGCGAGCCGTAGTGGATCGGCATGTCCCAGCCGCCAAAGTCGACCATCTTGGCGCCGAGTGAGCGGTGGGTTTCGTTGAGCAGGGTTTTCAGGGTCATGGCCGTTCCACACAAAGGGGTCCGCCATTATCCCAGATGGTCACTTTTAAAACCTGCGGCACTGCCACAACGGCAGTGCCGCGCCGGCCTTCAGACCGGCTGCACCTTGAGCGTCATGCCGTCCACGGCGACCACCCGCACCGCACTGCCCTGCGGCAGATCCGGGCCGGCCACCACCCAGAACGCATCATCCACCTTGGCCCGGCCAATGCCGGCGTTGATGGCCTGGTCCAGCGTCACCACGCGCCCCACCAGTTGTTCGGCACGGCGGTTGAGCAGGGGTTGATCGCTGGGCCGCGCCCGCTGACGGAACCAGGTGCGGTAGACCTGAATTGAGACGAAACTCAGCACCACGAACAGAACCACCTGCAGCAGCAGGGTCATGCCATCGATGGCCCAGACGGTGAGGAACACCGCCGCGGCGGCGATGCCCATCCACAACATGAAGGCGCCCGGCACCAGCGCCTCGGCAGCGAACAGCAGCACCGCCAGCGCGGCCCAGATGATTACTTCCCAGCGCATGGCTCAGCGCCCAAGTGGCGGCGGGTTGCCGCGTGCGGGCTGCCTGGTCTCGCCTTGTTTGGCAAATGCTTCCTTGGCCAATTCAGCAATGCCGGCAATGGAGCCGATCACGGCACTGGTTTCCATCGGCATCAGCACCAGCTTCTGGTTGGGCGAGTTGGCCAGCTCACTGAAGGCTTCCACGTACTTCTGTGCGATGAAGTAGTTGATCGCCTGCACGCTGCCATTGGCGATGGCATCGGAGACCATGGTGGTCGCCCTGGCCTCGGCTTCGGCCAGCCGCTCACGGGCTTCGGCATCGCGGAACGCAGCTTCCTTGCGGCCCTCCGCTTCCAGCACCGCCGCCTGCTTCTGGCCCTCGGCACGCAGGATCTCCGATTGGCGGATGCCTTCGGATTCCAGCACTGCGGCGCGCTTGTTCTGCTCGGCCATTTTCTGCTGCTGCATCGACTGCACCAGGTTGGCCGGCGGCTGGATGTCCTTGATCTCGATGCGGGTGACCTTCACCCCCCACGGATTGGTCGCGTGGTCGACCACGTTGAGCAGCTTGGCGTTGATGGTTTCGCGCTGGCTCAGTGATTCGTCCAGGTCCATCGAGCCGATCACGGTGCGGATATTGGTCTGCACCAGCGCGATCATCGCCACTTCCAGGTTGGCCACTTCATAGGCCGCCTTGGCCGCGTCCAGTACCTGGAAGAACACCACGCCATCCACGCGCACGACCGCGTTGTCCTTGGTGATCACATCCTGGCTGGGCACCTCCAGCACCTGCTCCATCATGTTCACCTTGCGGCCGACGCCATACACAATCGGAAACAGGAAATGCAGGCCCGGGCTCATCGTATGCGTGTACTTGCCGAAGCGTTCCACCGTCCATTCGTAGCCCTGCGGCACCATCCGCACCGTCTTGAACAACACGATGACACCAGCGATGACCACCACCAGCGCCAACACCCCGGTTCCGCTGCCCATTGCCCACTCCTCGTGATGATGGATGGGCCGAGTATAGCCACAGCCCCGAGACGGCCAGGTGTGCGCCTACAGGCGCACCCGCCCACGCAGAATGTCGACGAACATCACCCAGTCGCCGGCAAATGAATAGAAGGGATGTCGGAAGGTGGCCGGCCGGTTCTTCTCGAAGAAAAAGTGCCCGACCCAGGCAAAGCCATAACCGCATACCAGCGCCAGCCACAACCAGCGGCCGTGGCCACTCCACAGCGCCATTGCCACGCAGGCCAGCACGCCCCAGCTACCGATGAAATGCAGGCGGCGGCTGATGTGGTTGCTGTGTTCGCTCAGGTAGTACGGATAGAACTGGCGGAAGCTGCTGAAACGCGACATGGCCGGCAACCTGGTGCGGATGCGGACAGCATAGGTGTTTCAGTTGCTGCGTGGGGCGAACATGATCACCGCCATGCCGAGCAGGCACAGGCCGCCGCCTAGCAGGTCCCAACGGGTGGGTTTGACCGAATCCACCAGCCACAACCACAACAGCGCCATGCACACGTACACGCCGCCGTAAGCGGCATAGACGCGGCCGCTGGCGGCGGGATGCAGGGTCAGCAACCATGCGAACAAGGCCAGGCTGGCGGCGGCCGGCAGCAGCAGCCACGGGCTGCCCTGCTGCCGCAGCCATAACCAGGGCAGGTAGCAGCCGACGATTTCCGCCAACGCGGTAAGCAGGAACAAGGCGAAGGTTTTCACCGCGCCGCGTCCTTTTCCTGCTGCTTCACCGCCTGCCAAAGTGCTTCCTGCGCGGCCAGATCCAGCGCCGGCATCGGCGTTGCCTGGGCCGCTGCCAAGGCTTCCATCGCACGGAAGCGACGCTCGAACTTGTGGTTGGCGTGGCGCAAGGCGGTGCCGACATCCACCTTGGCGTGACGCGCCAGGTTGGCGCAGACAAACAGCACATCGCCCAATTCTTCCTGCAGCCGCGCCTGGTTGTCCTGGCCATTGGCGGCGATCTCGAACTCGGCCTGCAGCTCGTCGATTTCCTCACGCAGCTTGGCCAGTACCGGCGCAGGGCTGGGCCAGTCAAAGCCGGTGCGCGCGGCGCGCGACTGCAGCTTGGTGGCACGCAGCCACTCCGGCAGACCGCGTGAGATACCCGCCAATGCCGAGCCGTCCTGCTCACCCTTGGCCGCACGTTCGCTGCGCTTGATCGCATCCCAGTTGGCCAGCACTTCGTCCGAATCGCTGACCTCGGTGTCGCCGAAGATATGCGGATGGCGGCGGATCATCTTGTTGCTGATCGACGCCACCACATCGCCGAAATCGAAGGCGCCCTGCTCGCTGGCCATCTGCGCATGGAACACCACCTGCAGCAGCAGGTCGCCGAGTTCGTCCTTCAACTCCGGCAGGTCGTTGCGATCGATCGCGTCGGCGACCTCGTAGGCCTCCTCCACCGTATACGGCGCAATGCTGGCGAAATCCTGCTCCAGGTCCCATGGGCAACCGCCCTGGGGATCGCGCAGCCGCGCCATGATCTGCAACAGCGTCTGGATATCGTTCAACTCGGACATGCGCACACCTTCTTCATGACGACGCCGGCAGACGCCGGCGTTGGGGGTTTGTTGATCAGCGGCTGAGCGCAGCCATTACAGCCCGGCCACCCAGTCCTGCCACGGCAGCGAGGCATCGCCCAGTGCGACAAAGTCGCCATTGAGCAGACGCGGCCGCTGGTTGTAGGCAAACGGCACACCGTCATCGGCAGCCAGCACCACCCCGCCTGCCGCTTCCAGCACACACTGGCCGGCAGCCGTATCCCATTCACTGGTTGGCCCAAGACGCGGGTACACGTCCAGCGTGCCCTCGGCGATGCGGCAGAACTTGAGCGACGAGCCCTGCGCAACCAGCTCGATCTCGCCCATGCGTGCCAGCAAGGCCGCGGTACGCGCACTGGCATGCGAGCGGCTGGCCGCCACCCGCAACGGCGACGCCGGCGGCACCCGGGTGCTGATCGCTTCCTGCTGCTGGCCCGTGCGACGCCATGCCTTGCCACCGCGCTCGGCGTGCCAGATGACCTCGGTCACCGGCGCCTGCACTACGCCAAACACCGACACGCCGTGCTCGATCAGCGCGATGTTGACGCTGAATTCGCCATTGCGCTTGATGAACTCGCGGGTGCCATCCAGCGGATCCACCAACCAGTAACGCTGCCACTTGCGCCGCGTCTCCCAGGGCAACTGCGCCGACTCTTCGGACAGCACCGGGATATCCGGGGTCAGCCCGGTCAGGCCGTGCACGATCAAACGATGCGCGGCCAGATCGGCGGTGGTCACCGGGCTGTCGTCGGCCTTGTGTTCGATATCGAAGCCGCTGGCGTAAACCTGCATGATCGCCGCGCCAGCCTGCCGGGCGATCTGCAGCACGCCTTCGCGCAGCGCCTCATCGATTGAAGCATTCATGCGCCACCTCGCAGCCACTCACGGGCAATGAACAGGGCCGCCAACGAGCGTCCTTCGGAGAAATCCTCGCGCAGCATCAGCTGGTCCAGCGCGGCCAGCTTCCATGGCACCACTTCCAGCTCCTCGGGCTCATCGCCGGGCAGGCGCTGAGGATACAGATCGCGCGCCACCACCAAGGTCGACTGGTGACTCATATAAGTAGGTGCCAAGGTCAGGCTGCGCAGCGCATCCAGTCTGCGCGCGCCATAACCGGCTTCTTCCTTGAGCTCGCGGTCGGCCGCTTCGATCGGCGTTTCGCCCTCATCGATACGGCCCTTGACCAGGCCCAGCTCGTAGCGATGCAGGCCGGCTGCGTATTCACGCACCAGCAGAACGGTCTCATCGTCGAGCATCGGCACCACCACCACCGCGCCGTGACCACCGCTGACCAGGCGCTGGAAGTGCCGGCGCTCGCCGTTGGAAAACTCCAGATCCAGCTGTTGTTGGCGGAACGGACCGATATGTTCTTCGACCACGTTGTGGATCTGTGGAAGCCGGCGACTCATGCGCCGCTCCGGGCAAAAGGACGGTAGACCGATAGAATGCGCATTGGCAGATACGTTTTCATGACGTTGAAATGCTAGCAGACCCAGCCGCCCCCCATGCGGCACCGCCTTTGCGAGATCACCGATGCGTCTTACCCGTTGCCCGATTGAACTGCCACTTGCCGCCGGCCAGACCCTGTCCCTCCCCGAAGAGGTGGCCAATCACCTGGTGCGGGTAATGCGCCTGCGCGAGGGTGACGGCTGCGTTCTTTTCAATGGCGATGGCCATGACTATGCGGCCACGCTCAGCGCCATCAGCAAGCGCGAGGTGCAGGTACATATCGACAGCGCGCAGGCCATCGACAATGAATCACCGCTGGCCATCACCTTGCTGCAGGGCATCGCCCGCGGCGAGAAAATGGACCTGATCCTGCAGAAAGCCACCGAACTGGGGGTCAGTCGCATCATCCCGGTCAATGCCGAGCGCACCGAAGTAAAGCTGGACGCGGCCCGTGCGGAGAAGCGCATCGCCCATTGGCGCAATGTCGTCGGCTCGGCCTGCGGGCAATCCGGGCGTGCCCGCATTCCGTCGATTGGCAGCCCGCAGGCGCTGGCCGCCGCTGTCGCCGCGCTGCCGGAGCAGACCCTGCGGCTGACCCTGGATCCATTGGGCGAACATCGCCTGGCCTCGTTGCCGGACGCACCTGCCAACGGCGTGGTCATCGCGATTGGCCCGGAAGGCGGCTGGTCACCACGCGACCGCCAGCAACTGGCCGAGGCGGGCTTCCAGGGCCTGCAGCTGGGCCCACGCATCCTGCGCACCGAGACCGCAGGCCTGGCCGCCATAGCCGCCCTGCAGGCGCGCCTGGGCGACCTATAGCGCCCAGCCATGCTTGGCTGGGGCGTTACCACGGCAACCCACAGAACCCACAGAACCCCCCGTGGGGGAGCGGCGTCAGCCGCGAGGCTGGGGATGGTTGCACCACCAAGATGCCTGCAATCTGATGGACTACGGGCTTCGCGGCTGACGCCGCTCCCACAACATGCAGCGCCGCCGGTTTCAGGACTGCCGGGAAGGCCTCTGCCGAGCATGGCTCGGCACTACCGGTGCATCTGCCACTGCGCGGGCCTGTAGCGCCGGGCATGGCTCGGCTCTACCGTGCAGGGTGGATCAGCCTGCGGCTTCGGCCAGGGCCAGGATCACTGCGCTTTCAACGGCGTCCAGATCCGGCAGCAGGGCGCTCTGCTCGCCCAGCAGCACGCGCATATGCACGCCTACCGGCAGGCTCTCTTCCGAGGCGTCGGCCAGCAGGCCGTCACGCGGTACCGCGATCAACTGCGGGAAGGACTGGGTCAGCAAGGCGAAATAAGGCAGGTCCGGGTTGCCACCCAGGGCCTTGAGCACCACCACCTTGTTGTTGCTGCCGACCATTTCGTGGCCGTGGCCACTGAGCCCGGCATAGGACAGCAACGGCACGCTCCAGCCGTGCCATGCGATCTGCCCGACCAGCCAGGCCGGCGCATTGGCAATCGGCTCGACCGCCACGCGGGACATCATTTCCGCCACCGTCGCGTTGGGCAACAGCACGCGCTCGGTACCGGCCTGTATCAGTACCCCACGGACTTCATCGTTGTTTGCGTAGCTCATCGTCAGTTCCTGGGTCGCGCTGCGGTCACGCCGCGCAATGCACAGCCAATTCGGCGGCGAGATATTCCGGATCACCGGCGCTCATGCCAGCAACAGCCAGCTGGCTGGCAGCGGCCGGGTCATAGCAACCCTCACCGATCTGCCCCGCCACCCAGCCACCCTTGCCGGCGAAGTCCAGCACCGGCGCGACCATCGCCACATCGGCACCACTGAGCATCAGCACCGCGCTGCGGTCCGCTTGCAGCGCCTGCAGCAGATCGTTGGCGTCGGCGCAGAAACGCAGGCCGCCAGCAGCTGATTCGACGCCAATGACATCGGGAAGAATATAGACCTCGCCCGGGTTCAGGCTCTGGCCGGGATCGGCCAGGCTGACCGGCAGCGGCGTTGCCCGTGCCATCTGCTTGACCAGGTTGGCGTAACGGCCACCGTCCAGTCGCAGCTGCACCAGCACCGGGCGCGAAAAATCTTCCGGCAGGCCGGCCAGCACGCGGCGCACCGCATCCGGGCCGCCAATACCGGCAATCAACAACACCGCGCCATTGCCCTCGGCAGCGCCCTCATCGAGGTCTACCAGCGACAGCTCGCTGTTGAGCAGACTGGCCAATGCCGGCGGCGGCTCAGCGGCTACCGGCGCGGCGGGCGCGGTCTCGTAGCCATCCTCGTCCAGCAAGGACCAGCTGCTGAAATCACCGATCGGCGCTGCGGCCGCCTTGCCCGCAGGCTCGACCGAAGCCGTAACCGGTTCCGGCGGCAGCGGCGGAGGCAGGGTTTCGACGGACGACGGCTGTGCGGCACCGGCAATCAGTTCCTCGAACGACAGCACTTCGGCATGCGGTTCACGCGCACTTGCCGGTGCCTCGTAGATTTCATCGGCGGGCAGGTCATAGGCCTGCACCTGCGCCTCATCCAGATGGAACTGCAGCGGCGCATCCACATGGCCATCGGCCGGACGCGGCGGCAGGCCGGGTTGCAGAGTGTTTGCCGGCTCGGCGTCTTCATGCTCAAGGCCCGGCGGCAGCACGTTGCCATGGCCCTGCAGCTTGGCGGCCAGGTGACGGATCCAACGCTGCGCCTCCCAGCCTTCGCGACGCGCGGCCAGTTCGGCTTCCTCGAACAACAAGGACAGTTCCGGGGTTTCCAGTACCGATTCCAGCCGTTCCAGCGCGTCCTCGACCGCCGGCTCCAGCGCGACCAGCACCACCTGCGGCGCAGCCGAGACCAGCGAAGCCGGCTCCAGCTGGTTGGGGTCTTCCTCCAGCACGATGCGGCCACCGGCAGCGATCAGTGCTTCGCGCAGGCGATCGCGGGCGGCGCCAGCACGGGCCAGCAGGGCAACGGGCTTGGCAGTGTCGTCAGTCGCGTGCACGGGCGATCCCCAGCAGGTCATAGACATTGCGCATCAAATCCAACTCCTGGTACGGCTTGCCGAGATAGCGTTGCACGCCGATCTCGAATGCGCGCTGGCGATGCTTGTCGCCACTGCGCGAGGTGATCATCACGATCGGGATGTCCTTGTAACGCGGATCGGCACGCATCGCGGTGGCCAGCTCGTAGCCGTCCATGCGCGGCATTTCGATATCCAGCAGCATCAGGTCCGGGATGCGTTCTTCCAGCTGCTCCAGCGCTTCCACGCCGTCGCGCGCGGCGACCACCTCCAGGTTGTGACGTTCCAGCACGCGGCTGGTGACCTTGCGCATGGTCAGCGAATCGTCGACCACCATCACCAGCGGCACATGGCGCTGGCTGCTGGCCTCGATCACTTCCACCGTCTGCTGCGGCTGGGTCAGATGACGACGCACCAGCGGTGCCACGTCCAGGATCACCACCACATTGCCTTCGCCGGTGATGGTGGCGCCGTAGATACCCGGCACCGACGCGATCTGCAGGCCGACCGGCTTGACCACGACTTCGCGGTTGCCCAGCACCTGGTCGATCGCCACCGCCGCACGCAGGTCGCCGGAGCGCACCAGCAGCAACGGAATCTCGGTCTGGCCTTCGGCCTTGGCCGCCACCTGACCCACCAGGTTGCCCAGGTTGTACAGGCTGAAGTCTTCGCCGTTGTAGTGGTAACCGCCCTGCCCTGATTCGAAACGCTGGCGGGAGATCCGGCCGATACCACTGACCGATGCCACCGGTACCGCATAGGTGGTTTCGCCGATACGCACGAACACCGCCTGGGTAACCGCCAACGTCTGCGGCAGGCGCAAAGTGAAGGTTGCGCCCTGGCCACGCACCGAGTGGATGTCCACCGAGCCGCCGAGCTGACGCACTTCATTGCGCACCACGTCCATGCCGACACCACGGCCGGACAGCTGGCTGACCTGCTCGCTGGTGCTGAAGCCCGATGCAAAGATCATCTGGTCCAGCTGGTTGTCGTCGATCTGCTCATCGCTGCCCAGCAGACCACGCTGCTCGGCACGGCGACGGATTGCCTCGCGGTCCAGGCCGGCACCGTCATCGCCGACTTCCAGCACGATTTCCGAACCTTCGCGGCGCAGACGCAGTGCGATTTCGCCTTCTTCCGGCTTGCCTGCAGCAGTACGTGCAGCCGGCTGCTCCAGACCATGGGCAACCGAGTTGCGCAGCATGTGCTCCAGCGGCGCGACCATGCGATCAAGCACGTTGCGATCGAGTTCGCCGTGGGTGCCTTCCAGCTTCAGGTGCACCTGCTTTTCGGTTTCCTGCGCGGCTTGGCGCACCACGCGACGCAGGCGCGGCACCAGGCCATCGAACGGCACCATGCGCGCACGCATCAGCCCGTCCTGCAGTTCCGAGCTGACACGCGACTGCTGTTGCAGCAGCGTGTCGTAGTTGCGCGACAGATCGTCCAGCACACCTTGCAGACCGCCCAAGTCGGCCGCCGATTCGTTCAGCGCACGGCTGAGCTGCTGCAGGGTGGAGAAACGGTCCAGTTCCAGCGGATCGAAGGTCTGGTCGGCCTGTTCGTGTTCGCGGCGGTAACGCGCCACGATCTGCGCTTCGGTTTCCAGATCCAGACGACGCAGCTGGTCGCGCAGACGGGCGTTGGTGCGATCCAGCTCGGCCATGGCGCCACGGAAGGCACCGAGCTGCTGCTCCAGGCGCGAACGGTAGATCGCCACTTCGCCGGCGTGGTTGACCAGGCTGTCGAGCAGGTCGGCGCGCACGCGCACCTGTTCCTGTCCGCGCGGTGCACCTTCTTCTTCGGCACCGGCCGGTTCTTCGCGCAACGGCGCAGACAAGGGCTCGATATGTGCCAGCGGCTGCGGCTGCACCGCGTCTTCCGCGACCTCGACCACAACGGTGTCGGTTGCAGTGACCGCCGCTTCGACCAGCGCCTGTGCGGCTTCGGCACGGCCATCGGTACGGGCTTCGAACGCTTCGATCAGGTCGCTCGGCATCTGCACCGCACGGTGCTCGCCGGTACGGATCAACAGCTGATGCAGACGGTCGAAACCGCGCTCCAGCAGCTGCACGTCGGCACGGGTGATCTCGGTACGGTTGGCCGCAACGGCTTCCAGCAGCGACTCGATGCCATGGCCGAGGTCGCCGATGGCGTTGATACCGGCCATGCGCGCGCCACCCTTGAGGGTGTGCAGATCACGCTGCAGGCCCGCCAGCGCTTCGCGATCTTCCGGCGCGGCGCGCATGTCATTGACCAGACCATCGCAATGGTCGAGCAGATCCTTGCCTTCCTCGACAAAGATATCGACCAGCTCACGATCCAGGTCGGCGAAGTCCAGCGGGCCAGCATCCAGTTCGTGGACTGCCACGGCGACGGCCGGCGCTTCTACCTGTTCCGGCAGTGCTGCGGTCAACGGGGCAAGCGTGGCCTTGGCGACGACGACAGACTCGAGCTCAACCGGCTCGGCAATCTCGACCGTTTCGACGGCTTCGACAACTTCGACGACTTCAATAGCGTCCACCGGGTCATTTCCGGCGACGTCTTCGAGCGATGCCGATTCTTCGGCTGCGGCGGCTTCGTCTGCCGTCTCGTCCTGTTCGATCTGCGTTGCGACAGTTGCGGACGCGTCCAGCGGATCAACGGATTCCAGCTCGGACACGGAATCATCCGCAGTCGCAACAACTGCATCTTCATCCACCGGCAAGGCATCTGCCGCTGCCTGCTCGGCATCGCCAGCAAGCACTTGCTCGTACTGTTCAGCGCCCTGTGCAGGCTCGACCATCTGCGCGGCCTCATCGGCCTGCGTCAGCGGCTGTGCGTCCTGTTCGCTCTGCGCAGCCAGCTCTGCTGCCTCAGTGTCAGCCTCGGCATCGGCTTCAGCCGTCGTGCCTGCGTAGACCACGCCTGCAGCCAGTGCGCCCGCACCGGTTGCGATGGCCAGGGCGCGCGCAATGACGCTGTCGTGATCATCCGCGTGCGCGGAACCTTCGGCAGCTGCCTGTGCGTCATCCTGGGTGTTTTCAGTCTGCGCGGCCACTGCATCCTCAAGTGCGTTATCGGCATCTGCAGCAATGAAGGACTCGGCAGCAGCCCCGGAAGCGTCGTCGGCCAGCGGCGCGTCGGTGCTTTCCATGGCCTGCGTCGGCTCAGCGGCATCGGAGGCATGGCCCCAGGTCGAAGCGCGGACTGCGTCGTAGCCATCTACCGCATCCACGGCCAGCTGCGCGTCGTCTGCCGCGCCGCCATCCAGTGGCGCTGCGACATCTTCCTGTGCGTGCACGTCGTCAGTGACGGCAGCCGTTGCCGGCTCGGCGTCAACAGCGGCATCGGCTGCGAACGCGATCGACGGCGCGTCAATTTCGACAGCTTCTGCGGGTTCCGGCGCTTCCGCCAGCATGTCCGCATCCGCACGCACGTCAACGCCGGTCGGCAGAACGATTTCCGGCTCAAACGCGGCAACCGGCAGTTCAGCGGCGGCCACCGGTACGGCGTCACCCGGGGTTTCATCCAACAAGCTGGAGTCGAAGTAAGCCGACAGGTCTTCGACACCGACCAGCTCAGCGCTTACGTCGTTGCCTGCCGACAGCGGACCCTGCACTGCATCGGCGTCAATGGAATCAACGATGGCCAGCTCATCCTCGGCGGCCATCGGCGGCCACTTGGCATCGGGCAAGGCGTCGACCAGCGACTGCAGGCGCTCGGCCACACCCGGGAATGCCGGAATGCGGGGCGAAGGTGCGCGCAGCGCGGTGATTGTGGTGTGCACGGCCGAGGCCATCTGCGCCAGCGCATCCACGCCTGCCGTGGTCGGCGTGACCGCCGCGGCCAACGAACGCTTGACGAAGGTTTCAGCCGGGCTGGTGATCTGGGTGATCACCGGCACGTCGGTCATGGCGAAAGCGCCACTCATGGTGTGTACGGCACGCAACAGGTCTTCGGAAACCGGCTGCGGCTGCGCCACGGATCCGGCCAGCCAGGTGTTGACCGTGTCCAGATGGGCGCCGATCTCGGCTTCCAGGATCTCGCGCAGCACCTCATCGACCGAGGCCGGGGTGCCGCCTGCATCGTTGTCCTGGTCTGCTGCGGCTAGTTCGGTTTCGACCGGCACAACCGCTTCAGCGACCTCGGCAGCCGGGGCGATATCCTGCGCTGCGGCGGCATCGGCAACTGCGCTGACACCGGCAACGTAGAACGCTTCTTCGCCTGCGGCGACGCGGTCCGCCACGTCCTGTATGCCCAGCAGATCGGAATGGATGCTGCCTGCACCACGCAGGGCGGCATTCAGTTCCGGCAACACGTCATAGGCCTGGGTCACTGCGGCAAGTACCGCAGGGCTGGCGGGACGGCTGCCATCAAGCACGCGGTTGAGCAGGCTCTCGATCTTCCAGCTGAACTCACCCAGGGTGCGTGCGCCAACCAGACGGCCGCTGCCCTTGAGCGTATGGAATACGCGACGCACCGGGCGCAGGCGCTCCATATTGGCCGGCGCCGCGCGCCATGCCGGCAACAGATTGCCCAGGTTTTCCAGTTCTTCGTCGAACTCCTCGATGAAGACTTCGCGGATGTCCTGATCGATGACGTCGCCGCCATCGATGAAGCCACCTTCGAGCTGGTGTACCGGCGCTGCGGCCTTCGCAGGCGTTGCACCGTGGATCGCAGCGTCGGCCACATCGGCGGTGACCAGCTCGGCCTGCAGGGATTCCGGCAATGCGAACGGATCGAACGCTTCGGCGGCGGCATCGAGCTGCGCCATGAACGCGGCGGTTTCCGTATCCAGCTTGGACACGGGTTCAACCAACATGGAAACCGGCTCGATCGAGGCGGCCTCCAGGCTGTCGGCCGGCGTTGCTTCCAGCGTCAGCGCATCGCCGGCAATGCCGGCGTCTGCGAGTGCTGCCGGCGCAGCGTCCAGCTCCCAGTTGTTGGCTACCTGCGCATCCATCGGTGCAGCAGCATCAAATGCCGGCGCAACCGCTTCCAACTCGGCGCTGAAGAACACATCGCCATCGGCAAGCGCGACCTTGGCCAGATCGGCGGACTGCAGCGGCGCTGCGTCAGTACCGTCCAGGGTCAGCAGGGAATCATCAAAACGGTAGGTGTCGCCAGCGTCAGCGACCGCGAAGTCCTCGGCGGCGACCGGATCGAACGCTGCGGCAAACGATGCCGGCGCAGCTTCGGACGCAGTGCTGGTTTCCTGCCCTTCAAGCGCCAGCGGCGCCAGCGCGAAGCTGCTGTCGTTCGACAACGCTCCCTCGGCGGCAACCGGATCAAACGCGGAAATCTCCGCCGCGGCTACCTCGGTCGGGACCAACGGCCCGGCCACGTTCGGCACCTGCAGCGTCTGCACCGGCGTGGCCACGGCATTGATGGCCGCACCAAACACCAACGGGTATTCGGCGGCTGCCTGCGGCTTGTCCTCCAGCTCAATCGGCGGCAGCGGCGGCGGCATTACCGGCGTGGCGCTGACCGGTGCCTGCTCGGCGACCGGAGCGGCCTCGGCAGCTACTGCGTCTTCTGCATGCTCGGCTTCCTCAACAATGGCGGTGACCGCCACCGGCGCCGGATCGGCGGCCAGCGATTCGTTTGCCGCAGCCGCCCATGGTGTTGCCGCAGTGGTGGCGTGCGCTGCCGGGGCTGCTTCACCCATGACCGTTGCCGCGCGGCCGTCGGTATTCGCCTGCAATGCCGGGATCGGCCAATAGCGCAGGGTTTCCAGGCTGGTGCGGGTGATGTCGAGGATTTCCTCGCGGCCGGGACGGCGATCGCGCAGGGCTTCCAGGAAGTATTCCAGGCTGGCCATCGCATCGGCCAGGGTGTCGAGCTGACGCCCGCTGGGAACGCGTTGGCGCGCAATCAGTTCGACGTCGATGTACTGACGCACGGCCTGCAGATAGTCTGCCGGCGCCGGCAGTTCCAGCATGCGCAGGGCACCGGAAACTTCGCTCAGCAGACGCGGCACTTCGGCCAGGCGTGCGTGGTCCCAATTGGTCTCGATGAAGGCCACGAAGGATTCGCGTGCGGCGGTGAAGTTGGCAATGGCTTCATGCGCCAGTACTTCCACCGTGCGGCGGGTTTCCACCGAGCCCGGATCGTCTTCACCGGTGACATTGGCGCCGAGGTGCGCCACCTGGTCATCCAGCGACGCGTCCACATAGAGCAGCGCACCGGCGATGTCCAGCAACAGGTTGTCGTCGATCTGACGCGTGCCGTTGACCACTTCGCGCAGCGAATCGCGCTGCTGCGCGACGATGCCACGGGCAACGCCCAGGCCCATCACACCCAGCGTGTCGGAAACGGCGCCCAGCTCGTTGACCTGTACCTGCAGGTCGGCCGGATTGCCATCCATGCGCATGTGCAGATCGAGCGCATCCTTGATGCGCATCAGTTCTTCCTTGACCGCACTGCCGACCGTGTCGAGCAGTTCGCGGTTGCGCCCGCTCAAGCTGCCGCGGGCGTGCTCCAGCTCATCGGCACTGGCGTTGCTGGCATCGGGGTTGAAGGCGAACAAGACGCTTTCGTTGATGCCTTCAGCGCCGCGTGCAGCGCGGATGTCATTGAGCAGCGGCAGCAGCACGATGGGAATATCGCGGTGGCCGTTCTGCAGGCGCTCCAGGTAATCGGGCAGCAGCACGGTGCCACGCATCAGCGTAGCGCAGGCTTCGTCGCGGTCCGGGATGGCACCGTCGCGCACTGCATTGGCGAGCAGCTCCAGCTCCTCGGCCACCATCGCCGGGGCATACAGCTCGACCATGCGCAGCGTGCCCTGCACCTGGTGCAGGTAGCCGGCACAGAAGCGCATGCGGCTGCTGTCGTTGGGTTCTTCGACGTAAGCCTCGACCTCATTGCGCACCTGGCGCAGGGTCTCGTCCAGCTCGGGTTTTACCCACCCCAGAGCTGCGTGGCTCATCGCATCGCGCAAGGTACTCATCGCACTCCCCCGTGCAGCATCAATTGCATGCCGTCCGGGCGGCCCTGCGTTGGTTTGTGACGAAACTTCATCTGCTGATTCCTTTGCATCCCCGCCCGATCAGTCCGTTCAGGCCGGCAACTTGAAGTCGGCCACCGAACGGCGCAGCTCTGCCGCCAACTGGTTCAACTGACCCAGCGAATCGGCGGTCTGCCCGGCGCCCTGCGAGGTCTGGCCGGTAATCTGCCGGATCACGCCCATCGTCTGGGTGATGTCGGTAGCTGCCGAGGCCTGCTGGTTGGCGGCGATGGAGATGCTTTTAATCAAATTGTTAAGCGCGTTGGACACGCGTTCGATTTCGGTCAGTGCGGTACCGGCGTCTTCGGCCAGACGTGCACCGGATACCACTTCGGCGGTGGTCTGTTCCATCGAGGTAACCGCTTCGTTGGTATCGGCCTGAATGGCCTGCACCAGACCTTCGATTCGACGCGTCGCGCCGGAGGTACGTTCTGCAAGCCGCTGCACTTCGTCGGCCACCACAGCGAAACCGCGGCCGGCCTCACCGGCCGAGGCTGCCTGCACGGCCGCGTTCAATGCCAGGATGTTGGTCTGCTCGGAAATGTCGTTGATCAGTTCCACGATCGAGCCGATTTCCTGCGAAGACTCACCCAGACGCTTGATGCGCTTGGAGGTTTCCTGGATCTGGTCGCGGATCTGGTCCATGCCCTGAATGGTCTGGCGCACCACGCCGGCACCTTCGGTGGCGATCACCACCGAGCGCTGTGCCACTTCGGCCGACTCGGTGGAGTTGCGCGAGACCTGTTCAATGGAGGTTGCGATTTCGCCGATACGGTCCGAGGCGCTGGTGATCTCGTCGGCCTGGTGGCCGGCGGCTTCGGCCAGCTGCATTGCCGTTGCCTGGGTTTCCTGTGCCGACACCGCCACCTTCGAGGAGATGTCGTTGATGGTGGTCACCAGGTGGCGCAGTTCGTCCACGGCGTAGTTGATAGCGTCGGCGATGGCGCCGGTCATGTCCTCGGTCACCGAGGCCTTTACCGTCAGGTCACCTTCACCGAGCGAGCTGATTTCGTCCAGCAGACGCATAATTGCCTGCTGGTTGCGGCTGTTGAATTCCACCTGGGTCTGGTAACGCACGTCCTGCTCGCGCGAACGGGTACGCACCGTGCTCCAGACGAAGCCGATGATCGAAAACACCGACAGGCCGCCGAAGATCACGCTCCACCAGAAGTTCGGGAAGATGCGGGTATCGCGGGCCGAGCCGAATGCCGAGAACGCGTCAAACAGCTTGCGGCTGCGCTCCAGCATCTTGTCCGAGCCGGTGGCCAGTGCGGCCGCCGAGGACTGTGCAGCAAACAGGTTGCGCGAGCTGGCCAGAATGGCGTCGGCATCCTTCTTCATCTTTGCCCACTGGTTGGCCGACTGTTCCAGCGCAACCTGTGCATTGGCATTGCGCACCGCGGCGATGCCCATTTCTTCGTTGCCGTTGCGCAGGCCTTCCAGCACCTGGGTGAACACCACCATGTCGCGCGCCAGCGCGTCACCGGCGCCGCTCGCGCCAGCACCACCGGCGCGGATTTCGGTTACGCGACGGGCCATGGTGCCAACCACCACCACCTGCTGCAGGCCGTTGTAGACCTGCGAGGACTGGGCGCCACCGGCGGTCATCGCCCGCACCACTTCATTCAACTGTGCCTGCAACTGCGGCACCGCGCCGACGAAGCTGTCAGCGTTACCGGCCAAGGCCAGTACCGCCGGCTCGGAGGCGACGATCTGCTCGGCGTTCTTGGACAGCGGCTTCCAGGTATCAACCAGTGCGCCCAACGGACCGGACACGCCGCTCTCGTTGCCGTAACGGCCCTGCAACTCGCTGACGGTACTTTCCACCTTGCTGCGCGTGTCCTTGAACGCTGCGTAGCTTTCGCGGCTACCGGCCACGGCTTCACGGCCCTGGTTGGCCAGCTGCTGTGACAGCACCTGCAAGTCGGCGGCGCCGGTACTGGCGCCGGCCAGACGGCTGCCCTGCCAGGTGGCCACGCCGGTGTTGGCACCGAACACGACCATCGAGAGCACCAACAAGCCCAACCAGAAGTTGGTGCTTACGTTGCCAAGCTTGCCAGCCTTGGCGGCTTCAGGAGCAGTACTCATCGTTCGACCTCGGTCTCAATACGAAGAGGCAAGCGCGCCAATCAGGCGGCCGCTTGCCGGAATTCAGGAGTGCGGGAAAGCAGCGACAGCGAGAACACGCCCCAGTCACGGCCTTCATCATGGAAGGCGCGTTCGACGAAATGCGCGTAGCGCCCTTGTGCGATGTCACCGGCAGGCACCTGCATCGGTGCCTCGAAGCTGCGCTGGCCGTACAACTCGTCAATCACCAGCGCAACGTCGCCGCCGCTCTGGCGCATGATCAACACGCGCTGGCCTTCCTGCGGCGCGGTGCGCTCGCCTTCCAGGAAGTTCTTCAGGTCCACCACCGGGAACAGGTTGCCGCGCAGGTTG
Organism: Stenotrophomonas sp. STEN240; assembly: GCF_056756175.1. Taxonomy (NCBI): domain Bacteria; kingdom Pseudomonadati; phylum Pseudomonadota; class Gammaproteobacteria; order Lysobacterales; family Lysobacteraceae; genus Stenotrophomonas; species Stenotrophomonas sp. STEN240. The sequence continues at coordinate 28,674 of NZ_JBRRBO010000029.1, forward strand.
CCCACGCCCAGCAACCAGGGCTGTGCGCCCGGTACCGGGGTAACCGGCGGCATGGGCACGATTTCCACCACTTCGCGGAAATCCGAGACCAGATGCCGGCTGCCAACGCGGTAACCCACGCCACGCCAGACATCCTGCGAAAAGCTCCGCTCCGGCAGCTGTACCGCGTGCGCCAGACTGCGACGTTCGTAGGCTTCAAGGATGTCGAATGGAGAACGCATCAACCCACCAGTTTGTTGATCCGCGCGATCAGATCATCCTCGCGCGGCGGCTTGACGATGTAGTCGCTGGCACCTTGCCGCATGCCCCAAGCCTTGTCGGTTTCCATGCCCTTGGTGCTGACGATCAACACCGGGATGTCACGCGTAGCCTCGTCACGCGACAGCGCGCGGGTTGCCTGGAAACCACTCATCCCCGGCAACACCACGTCCATCAGCACCAGCTGCGGGCCTTGCTCACGGGCAATCTGCAGGCCGTCCTCGGCGTTGTCTGCCGACAGCACCTCGTGCCCAGCCTTGAGCAACCATTGTGTAAACACCGCCCTGTCGGTCGGTGAGTCCTCGATCAAAAGAATTCGAGCCATTTTTGCCTTTCCCCCCTGGTCAGGCGTTGACGTATGTGCGGATGGCACCTAGTAGTTCGTCGCGGGTAAATGGCTTGGTGAGGTATTGCTCGGAACCGACGATGCGGCCACGGGCCTTATCGAACAGGCCATCCTTGGATGACAGCATGATCACCGGCGTCGACTTGAAGAGCTGGTTGCCCTTGATCAATGCACAGGTCTGATAGCCATCCAGACGAGGCATCATGATGTCGACAAAGATGATCTGCGGTTGCTGGTCGGCAATCTTGGCCAATGCCTCGAAACCGTCAGTGGCGGTCACGACCTCACAACCTTCACGCTTGAGCAGTGTTTCAGCTGTACGTCGGATGGTCTTCGAGTCATCGATGACCATCACCTTCAGCCCTGCGAGTTCCCCACCCGCAGCCATGTTTTCAACCATTTGTTGTTCCCCGAACGCGCGACCGGCATCGAACGCGATGCTGCCGCGAAAGCGCATCTATATCCCAGTCCTGCCGCAAACTGTCAAGTGATGCCTGCAGGACTAGGCTGATCATCAAGATAATGTGAGCCACTTCACATTAAAAGCGGCACGCCGTTCAGCCTCAGCGTTCCGATTTCCGCGCTGTGCGACCCCGCCGCGAACCGCTAACATCCTCCTCCAGATCTGCCGGATTCAAGTCATGCCTTTAGACGTCATCGTGGTGATGGACCCCATCGCCAACATCAAGATCGCCAAGGACACCACCTTTGCCATGCTGCTGGAAGCCCAGCGCCGTGGTCACCGGCTGCACTACGTGCGCCCCGGCGGGCTGTCGCTGCACGGCGGCCAGGCCCAGGCCGAAGTAGCCCCGCTGCAGGTCCGTGACGACAAGGCCGGCTGGTTCAGCTTGGGCGAGTTCGCGCCACTGGCATTTGGCCCTGGCCAGATCGTGCTGATGCGCAAGGACCCGCCCTTCGATGGCGAGTACCTGTACGACACCCACATCCTCAGCGTCGCCCAGCAGGCCGGGACCACCGTGGTCAACGATCCGCAGGGGCTGCGCGATTTCAACGAGAAGCTGGCCGCCCTGCTGTTCCCGCAATGCTGCCCGCCGACCCTGGTCAGCCGCAACGCGCGCGAGCTGAAGGCCTTCGTGCTCGAACATGGGCAGGCCGTACTCAAGCCGCTGGACGGCATGGGCGGGCGCTCGATCTTCCGCAGCGGTACCGGCGACCCCAACCTCAACGTGATCCTGGAAACCCTGACCGACGGCGGCCAGCACCTGGCGCTGGCACAGCGTTTCATCCCCGACATCACTGCCGGCGACAAGCGCATCCTGCTAATCGACGGTGTGCCGGTGGACTATTGCCTGGCGCGGATTCCGCAGGGCGATGAGTTCCGCGGCAACCTGGCCGCCGGTGGCCGTGGCGAAGGCCGCCCGCTGAGCGAGCGTGATCGCTGGATCGCCGCCCAGGTCGGCCCGGAGATGAAGCGCCGCGGCATGCGTTTCGTCGGCCTGGACGTGATTGGCGACTACCTCACCGAGGTCAACGTCACCAGCCCCACCTGCGTGCGCGAGCTGGATGCGCAGTTCGGCCTGAACATCGCCGGCCAGCTTTTCGATGCCATCGAGGCTGGCCTGGCCTGATGTATTCCCAGCCTGAGGTCCTGCCCGCCGCCCCGCGGGTTACCGAACAGCAACGCCTGACCGCCACGCTGGTGCTGTCCACGCTGGTGCATGGCCTGTTGATACTCGGGGTGGGTTTTGCGGTGAGCGACAACGCGCCGCTGGTACCCACGCTGGATGTGATCTTCAGCCAGACCAGCACGCCGCTTACGCCCAAGCAGGCCGATTTCCTGGCCCAGGCCAACCAGCAGGGCGGCGGCGACCACGACACCGCCCAGCGCCCGCGCGATGCGCAGGCCGGCATCGTGCCGCAGTTGCAGAACGGGCTGGCCCCCGTGCCGCTGCAGGCGCAGAGTGCGGCAGCACCGCCACCACCGCAGGCACGCATCATCACCAGCAGCCAGGGCAAGGACACGGTGGCCAGCGCGCAGACCCAGCCCTTGCCGGATCGTCCCGACACCAATGCGCCGATGAACGCCCGCGAGCAGCGCGATGCGGCAATGGCGCGACTGGCGGCCGAGGTGCATCTGCGCTCGGAGCAGTACGCCAAACGCCCGAACCGCAAGTTCGTCTCGGCCAGCACCCGCGAATACGCCTATGCCAACTACCTGCGCGCCTGGGTTGACCGCGCCGAGCGGGTGGGCAACCTCAACTACCCCGATGAAGCGCGCCAGCGCCGGCTCGGCGGCCAGGTAGTGATCACCGTTGGCGTGCGCCGCGACGGCAGCGTGGAAAGCAGCCGCATCCTGCGCAGCAGCGGCGTGCCCCTGCTGGATGCCACCGCACTGCGGGTAATCGAACAGGCCCAGCCATTCCCGGCCCTGCCCGAGACCAGCGACGACATCGACATCCTGCAGGTCACCCGCACCTGGATGTTCCTGCCCGGCGGGCAGCTGCACGATGATCGTTGAGCCGGACATTTGCGCATTTGTAGGAGCGGCGTAGGCCGCGAAGCTGGCGTTGCCTGAGCAACCAGCCTGATCGCAATCGGGGAATGTACGAGCTTCGCGGCTGACGCCGCTCCTACAAGGGGGTGGCGTTGCTGCTGTGTTGTTGTGGGAGCGGTGTAAACCGCGAATCTGGTGCTGTCTGAGCAACCAGCCTGATAGCAATCTGGGAATGTACGAGCTTCGCGGTTTACACCGCTCCCACAAAAGCTTCGAACCTTATCGCTGCTTCAGCGCTTGGAATCGCGCAGCGCCTGTTGTTCGACCAGGGTCAGGGCGACGTTGTCGCGCAGGTAGGCCGGCTGCACCAGCTCCGGAGCGATGGCCTCGCCACGCAGCATCGCCGGCACGGCGATCTTCAGCACGTCGGCGGCGCGCGGCAATGCCTGTGCATCCACGCTGCCCAGGCGCGATTGCAGGCGTGTGCTCAACACGCCCTCGCCCGCCGCAAAGCCGGTACCAACACCGGCCCAGACGCTGTCATCGGCCGGCAGCTGCACCGCATCGGGTGCCACCAGCAACTCGCGCTCCTGCAACTGCAGCTCGCCGTTGGCGTCACGCAGGTAGCGCGCTGCGTACAGCTCACCCATCCGCGCATCGATACAGGCCAGCACCCGCGCTGCATCTGCCGGTGCGCGCAGCGCCAAGGTCTGCAGGGTGGATACCGGCAGCAAGGGCCGATCCAGCGCCAGGGCGATGCCCTGCGCGATGGCGATGGCCAGGCGCACGCCAGTGAACGCACCCGGCCCACGGCTGAGCGCGATGGCGTCCAGCTGGCTGCGCGCGATACCGGCTTCGGCCAGCAACTGCTCGGCCCAGGGCAGGCTCAACTCGGCATGCCGGCGCGGCGCTACTTCAAACCGCTCCAATACCTGCCCATCCACATACAGGGCAACGGAACAGGCTTCGGTGGCGGTTTCAAAGGCAAGCAGCTTCATGGCGACAATCACGACAGGGAAAAGGGGGGCGCAGCGGTATCCGCATCAGCGGACGGCTCTTCAGCCGCTGGCGGCGGTCCGTGCTCCGGTGCCCATTGTCGCGCAAAGAACGCCTGCACATCGGCCAGCGCACGGGTACGCCGGAATGGCGGCAGTGAATCAAGGAAGACCCGCCCATAGCTGCGCGACAGCAGGCGCGGATCACACAGCACCAGCACGCCACGGTCGGTCTCGCTGCGGATCAGCCGGCCCACGCCCTGCTTGAGCGCGATCACCGCCTGCGGCAGCTGTTCGTCGCGGAACGGATTGCCACCCTGGCGACGGATCGCATCCAGCCGCGCTTCGAATACCGGGTCATCGGGGGCGGCGAACGGCAGCTTGTCGATCACCACCACGCTCAGCGCATCGCCGACCACGTCCACACCTTCGCGGAAGCTGGCCGCACCCAGCAGCACGCCATTGCCGGACTCACGGAAACGCTGCAGCAGACTGGCGCGCGGCGCCTCGCCCTGCACGAACAGCGGCCACGGCCCATCACGCAGCGCATCGGCGGCCTCGCGCAATGCACGGTGCGAGGCGAACAACAGGAATGCCCTGCCCTGCGAGGCCTCCAGTACCGGCCGCAGGGTCGCGATCAAGGCTGCGCCGTAGCCGCGCGCCGCCGGGTCGGGCAACTGCTGCGGCAGATAGCACAAGGCCTGCTGCTGCCAGTCGAAAGGACTGGGCTGGACCAAGGTATCCGGATCATCCAGGCCCAAGCGCTTGGCCAGATGCTCGAAGCCACCATCGACGGTCAAGGTGGCCGAGGTGAACACCCAGGCTGCCATCGAACGCAGGCGGTGCTCGCGCAGCGGGCCGGACACATCCATCGGCGTGCGCTGGCAACGGAAGCCGCGCGGGGTCAGTTCGTACCACAGCACATCATTGCCGTCGTCGGCAGGGAACAGCGAATCGCCAGCCGTTGATGCTGGCTCGGCGGCGGCATCGTCCGCTGCCACCGGCGCATCATCGATATCCCATGTATCGACGGCGCCAGCCTCGCCATCGTCGAGCCAGCGCGACAAGCGCGACACGCCTTCCAGCGCGCGGGCGTGGCAGGCATCAAGGCCGGGCGAGGTTTCGCGCACAAGGCTGAGTGCATCGCGCAGCTGCGCCATCGCCGCCGCGACCGCATCAAAGCCTTCGGCAACCGCCGGCACCGCCAGCGCGCGCCAACGGGTGCCGCGCTGCGGCAGTTTTTCCATCGCCTCACGCAGTTCCCGCAGGGCAATCTCAAGCGTCGCCACCGGCTGCTGCAGGCTTGCCTGCGCACCGGCAACGCTGCGGCATTCGGCCAAGCAATCGCGCGCCAGTTCCTGCCACGGACGCATGCCAAAGCCTTCACCGAAGAAATTGGCGGCAAGTTCGGGCAGCTGGTGGGCCTCGTCGATGACGAAGGCCTGCGCGCCCGGCAGGATCTCGCCGAAGCCTTCCTGTTTCAGCGCCAGGTCGGCGAGCAGCAGATGATGATTGACCACCACCAGGTCCGCTTCCTGCGCCCGCTGCCGCGCCTGCACCACGAAGCAATCGCCCCAGAACGGGCAATCGGTGCCCAGGCAGTTGTCTACCGTCGAGGTCACCATCGGCAGCAACGGCGAGTCATCAGCCAGGCCATCGAGTTCGGCCATGTCGCCGTACTGGGTGCGCCCGGACCAGGCGAGGATGCGCTGGAACTGCGCCACCTGTTCGGTCGAAGTGAAGCGGGGTTCGCCGCGCGCCTGGTCCAGCCGATAGCGACACAGATAGTTCGCCCGCCCCTTCAACAAGGCGGCGCGATGGCCAACACCGAGTGCGGCGCGCACCCGCGGCAGATCGCGGTGATAGAGCTGATCCTGCAGCGCGCGGGTGCCGGTGGAGACTATCGTCTTCAAGCCGGACAGCAGCGCCGGCACCAGATAGGCGTAGGTCTTGCCGGTGCCGGTACCGGCCTCGGCCAGCAGCACATCGCGCTGCTGGAAGGTCTCGGCAATGGCTCCGGTCAAGCGCAGCTGCGCCGGGCGCGGCACGAAGGCATCGAGCTGGCGCGCAAGCGCGCCGCCTTCACTCAATGCTTCGCAGCTGGCGGTGACGAGGGAGGACATGTTTCAGCGGCCGGGAACGGACAGTGGACAAGCGCATGGGCAGGCAATCACCGTAACTGATGCTCGCCCGGTAGCAACCCACCCTGCTTCACGCCACGCGCTGTTGTCGCGTTCGCGTTGCCGATTCCCTGCGCCCGATTCCCTGCTCACATCAAAAACGCTTGATCCCCGGCACCGTGCAGCCCTCGATCTGTGCATGGGCGGAGACGGCGTTCTGAGTTTCGGCACGCGCCAGGCGCGATTGCTCGATGGTCGCCCAATGGCGGCGGCACAGCGGGCCGGTGCGCGAGCCCAGCTCCAGAGCCTTTTTGGACAGCGTTTCGGCGCGTACCCAATCGGACTGCAGCAAGGCGATATCGGCACGCTCCTGCAGGATGCCCGGGTCATCGTTCACCAGCAGCAGGGCCTGGTTCAAGGCTTCGGCAGCGGCAGCCAGGTCACCGGCCTTGCGCTGGGCAATGGCGGTCTGGCGCAGATCGTCCACCTGCGCATCGCGCAGCGGCTGCACCGACAGCTCGGTGTCATCGGCACCGGCGATGGCATCCACAGCCGCCAATCGCTGCGCCGGCGTGGTGGTGTCAACGGCCGCGCGCGGCGCCGCCGGTGGTGAGCTGACACAGCCTGCAAGTGACAGAACGGCTGCAGCAGCAACCAGCGCGGAGCGGATCAAGGACGTGGTGTTCATGGCCCTGATTATCGCGCAGGCGTCTGCGCAGCGGGGGCAGCAGCCGGTTCAGGTTCCTTGCGGTCCAGGCCCAACCAACCACGCCAGCCACCGCCTGATTGCTCCTGCGTACCCTCGGCACCATCCTGTAGCGGCACTTCCGGCGGCAGTGCGCACGGCACGTACGGCGGTGCATAGCCCACCACGAACGGGAAACGGCGCGCGCCCGGGCAGGATTCATCGGTGGCATTGCTGCCTGCCGCTTCCACGTACTGCCAGTCCAGGCCCTTGTTGTTCACGTGCAAGGCCTTGCTGGGCAGGTTGCGGAAGATGCCCGACCACACCCGCATCGCACCGGAAGCACCAAACAAGCCGGTCTGCTCGTTCTGGTCGTTGCCCATCCAGATCACCGCCAGATGGTCGCCGGTGTAGCCGGCATACCAGCTGTCGCGGCCATCGTTGGAGGTACCGGTCTTGCCGGCCGCCTGCAGCCGCGACAAGCCGTCGGCGTTCAGCCCCGACGCCGTGCCACTGGACACCACCTGCTGCAGGCCAACGCTGATCAGGTTGGCGGCAATCGAATCGCCTTCCTGCGCCGGCGCCGGGCTCTTGTCGTAGCGCTTGAGCAGCTTGCCCTGCGCATCCACCACGCCACGCACCGCATGCAAGGGCTGGATTTCGCCGCCAGAGGCCAGGAACTGATACAGCTGGGCCATGCCATAAGGGCTCTGGTCGGTGGAACCCAGGATCACCGCCGGATTGGATTCGGCCTTGAGCCCGGCCAGCACATTCATCAACTGGGTCAGCCGTTCCGGCCCGACCTGCATGCCAACCCGCACCGTGGCCTGGTTGTAGGATCGCGCCAAGGCATCGATCAGCCGCACCGTGCCGTGACTGCGGTTGTCAGCATTGCCCGGCGTCCAGTTGCGGCCGCGGCTGAGCTTGACCGTCACCGGCGAGTCATCCACCCAGCTGGCCAGCGAGTAACGATCCGGCTGCGCCAACGCCAGCAGATAGACGAAGGGCTTGAGCAGCGAGCCGACCTGGCGGTGCGCCTCGATGGCACGGTTGAAGCCCGGCTCGGAAACATCGCGGCTGCCAACCACCGCCAGCACATCACCATTGTGTACGTCGGTCACCACCAGGCCGGTCTGCAGCTCCGGGCGGCGCTTGTTTTCCAGCGCCTTGATGGTGTGCGCCACCGCACCCTCGGCATAGGCCTGGGCCGAGGGCGACATGCCGGTGAACACATTCAAGCCCGCGCCCTGCAGCACGTTTTCCGGGTAATCATTGCCAAGCTGACGACGCACCAGGTCGACATAGGCCGGGAAGCGATTGGCGGCGGCGATACCGGCGGTCTTGGACACGCCCAGGGGTGCCTTGATCGCGCGTTGATATTCGGCTTCGTCGATCAGCTTGTTTTCAAGCAGCTTGCCCAGCACGAAATTGCGGCGGTCCAGCGCGTTCTCGGGATTGCGCCGGGGGTCGTAGTACGACGGCCCCTTGACCAGGCCGATCAGCAGGGCGATCTGCTCGCTGCTCAGCGAATTGAGGTCACGGCCAAACCAGAACTCGGCGCCGGACGACACCCCATGGATGGCCTGCTTGCCGCGCTGGCCCAGATAGACCTGGTTGAGATAGGCCTCCAGGATCGTGGCCTTGTCGTAGCGCGCCTCCATGATAAGCGCGTACAGCACCTCGTTGAATTTACGGGTGAAGGTCTGTTCCTTGCCGATGCCGAGCAGGCCGCTGCGGGCCAACTGCTGGGTCAAGGTGCTGGCGCCCTGGCGGGTTTCACCGCCGCTGCGCACGGTCACCCAGACCGCCCGCGCGATGCCGCTCAGGTCGATGCCGTGATGGCGCGCGAAATCCTTGTCCTCCACCGCCTGCAGGCCGGTGACCAGCAGTTCCGGCACTTCGCGCACCCGCACCAGCCGCCGTTCTTCCTGCTTCTGGCCATACAAGGTGGCGATACGCGCCGGATCCAGCCGCGCCGCTTTCAGCGCCTTGCGGCTGCCCGCCTCGCGCAACGAGGCCACCTGCCCACCAGACACCACCACATCGACCTTGCGCGGGGCAACGTTGCCGTCAACATCGACATAGCCGCGGCTGGAAATGGTGAAACTGCCGCCCTGCACGCGATAGGTGCCTAGGCTGCTGCCGGCACCGTCATCGCGGTAGCCGGAGGCCGCCAGCTCGGTCTTGAGCGTATTGGCGTTCATCGCCGTGCCTGCGCTGAGCACCAACGGCCGCGCGTACACCCGGGTCGGGATCTGCCAGCGCAGCTCACCGAAGCGCTGGCTGACCTGACTGTTCAGGTACAGCGTATAGGGGATCATGAAGCCCAGCCCCAATGCGGCTGCGGCCAATCCCCAGGTGATCAAGCGGCTGCGCCACACAGGGCTGTTGCCGTCGGTATCGTCGTCGAGCTCGTCGGAATCGTGGCGTCGTGGCACAGGGATGCGAGAATGTGAGTTGCACCGAGTCTAACGCAGCCGCATCCCGGCGGGCGTTGACTGCTTGTTCCCTGCTTAAGCTGGAGTTCCAAAGGAATGTCGATTTCGCTGGCCGATATGCGCTACGCCGTCAATCGCATCATCGGCCTGGCCCGTCGTGGCCTGGCTAGCCTGCGCACCCGCGGCTGGCGCGCCACCCTGCACCGGGTTGGTGTGCATACCCGGCGCCAGCCGCCTGCGCAGCGTGAGCCGCTGTATTTCCCCGACAACGGCCCGTTCGTTCCGTTCAGCGTGCCGCGCAGCGAGCAACCAGCAGCCAGCATCGTCATCCCCGTATACAACCACTGCGGCCACACCCTGGCCTGCCTGCGCGCCCTGGCCGCACATCCGCCTGCCAGCAGCTGCGAGATCCTGGTCATCGACGATGGCAGCAGCGACAGCACCCGCGAGTGGATGCAGCAGATCGATGGGCTGCGCTACCACCTGCGCGCAAGCAACGGCGGCTTCATCGCCGCCTGCAACGATGGCCTGCGGCTCAGCCGCGGCGACCACGTGGTGCTGCTGAACAACGACACCATCCCGCAGCCCGGCTGGCTGGATGCGTTGCTGGCCACCTTCGCGCAGGTTCCCGACGCCGGCCTGGTCGGCGCCCAGCTGTTGTATCCCGATGGCCGTTTGCAGGAGTCCGGCGGCGTGGTTTTCGCCGATGGCAGTTGCTGGAGCTATGGCCGCTTTGAATCGGCCGAAGATCCCCGCTACAGCGCATTGCGCGATGCCGATTACTGCTCCGGCGCCGCCTTGGCGATACCGCGGCTGTTGTTCGAGGAATTGGGCGGGTTGGACAGCCGCTATGCACCGGCCTACTACGAAGATACCGACCTGGCCTTCAAGGTGCGTGAGGCCGGGCGCCGCGTGCTGGTACAGCCGGCCAGCCGCGTCGTGCACGATGAAGGCACCAGCAACGGCACCGATACCAGCAGCGGGGTCAAGGCCTACCAGGTGCGCAACCAGGCTGTTTTCGCCAGCGCCTGGCAGGACGCGCTTGCCGCGCAGCCCGCAGCGGGCAGCGTGCCGTCGCCAGCCTTGCTGCATCGCCGGCAGCGGCAGATCCTGATCATCGACGAATGCGTGCCGCAGCCCGACCGCGACTCGGCCTCGCTGCGCCAGTTCAACCTGATCCGCATGTTGCTGGCTGAAGGCGCCCATGTGGTGTTTCTGCCTACCCGCGGCGAACCGGCCAGCCCTGCCACTGCGGCCTTGCAGGCGATCGGCGTGGAAGTCTGGCACGCGCCCTTCCTCGACCGCGTCGGCAGTTGGCTGCGTGACAACGGCAAGCGTTTCGCCGTCGTCATGCTGGTGCGTTACCACGTCGCCAACGAATGTCTGCCCTTGCTCAAGCAGTTCGCACCGCAGGCGCGCACTGTTTTTGACACTGTCGACCTGCACTATCTGCGTGAGCGCCGCGGCGCGGAGCTGGCCCGCGACCAACGCCTGCTGCGCAGCGCCGAACGCACCCGCGCCAGCGAACTGGCGGTGATGGCGGCAACCGATGTGACCTTGCTGGTCAGCGCAGCGGAAAAGGAACAACTCGCCACGGATGCACCGCAGGTACGGGTGGAACTGCTTTCAAACCTGCATGAAATCGCCGGCGCAGGTGAACCCTGGGCACAACGGCATGATCTTGTGTTCGTCGGCGGCTTCCGCCACCCACCGAATCTGGATGCGATGACCTGGTTCATCGGCGACGTGTTTCCGCTCATCCACGCGCAGCGCCCGGATATCTGTTTCCACTGCATCGGGGCCGATGTACCGGCCAGCATCCACGCCCTGGCTGCCACCCGGCCCGGCGTACAGGTGCATGGCTATGTACCGGATGTGGTGCCTTTCATGACCCGCATGCGCGTTGCCGTGGCCCCGCTTCGTTTCGGCGCAGGGGTCAAGGGCAAGGTCAACCTGAGCATGGCCCACGGCCAGCCGGTGGTAGCCACCACCTGTGGCGTGGAAGGCATGCACCTGCAGCACGGCCAGGACGTGCTGGTCGCCGACGGCCCGCAAGCCTTCGCCGACGCCGTGCTGCGCCTGTATGACGATGCCGAACTCTGGCAGCGTTTGTCCGACAACGGGCTGGCCAACATCACCAGGCATTTCTCTATGGACGCCGCACGCCAAGCCGTGCAGCGGGTGTTCTTCGCCAAATAGCAGCCGCTGCCTTCAAGCATGCACAGCACGGCATCCGCTCATGACCGGATCAGACGTAATCGTCTGATCCGGCAGCCTGCGCAAACCTCGCCCTTGTCAGCGATACACCGGGTGACGGCGGCATAGCGTGGACACCTGTGCCCGCACCTGGCCAAGGACCTGCTCCAACGCCCCGGCCTCCAGTCCGTCCAATACATCAGCAAGCAAGCCCGCCAGCTGTTCGCATTCGGCTATGCCAAAGCCCCGCGTCGTCACTGCCGGTGTGCCGATCCGCACCCCTGATGTCACGAACGGCGAGCGCGGGTCGTTGGGCACCGAGTTCTTGTTGGCGGTGATCCACGCGCGACTAAGCGCAGCGTCAGCATCCTTGCCGGTGAACGGCTTGCTGGACAGGTCGATCAGCATCAGGTGGTTGTCGGTGCCACCGGAAACGATGCGATAACCACGCTGCTGCAGCACCGTCGCCATCGCCCGTGCATTGTCGATCACCTGCCGCTGGTAGCGTTTGAATTCCGGCTGTAGCGCCTCTTTGAACGCGATCGCCTTGGCCGCGATCACCTGCATCAGCGGCCCGCCCTGGATACCCGGGAACACCGCCGAGTCCAACCGTTTGTTGAACGCCGCATCCTGCCCCTTGCTCAGGATGATGCCGCCGCGCGGCCCGCGCAGGGTCTTGTGGGTGGTACTGGTCACCACGTGCGCGTGCGGCAGTGGGTCCGGATATTCACCAGCCGCGACCAACCCCGCCACGTGTGCCATGTCCACCCAGAACACCGCCCCGACCTTGTCGGCGATCGCGCGCATGCGCGCCCAGTCCTTGTGTCGTGAATACGCCGAGAAGCCGCCGATCAGCAGTTTCGGCCGGGTTTCAAGCGCGATACGTTCCATCTGCTCGTAGTCGATCAATCCAGTCTGCGGATCAAGTCCGTAGGGCACGATCCGATAGTGGCGACCGGAAAAATTCGCTGGATTGCCGTGGGTCAGATGCCCGCCCTGCGCCAGGTTCATGCCCATCACCGTATCGCCCGGTTCGACCAAGGCCAGGAACACCGCGGCGTTGGCCTGCGCACCGGCATGTGGCTGCACGTTGGCGTAGTCGCAATCGAACAGCTGCTTCACCCGCTCGATAGCCAAGCGTTCGGCTACATCAACGTTCTCGCAGCCACTGTAATAACGTTTGCCCGGGTAACTCTCGGCATATTTGTTGGTGAACACCGAATCCTGGATCGCCATCACCAGCGGACTGGCATAGTTCTCCGAAGCGATCAGCTCAACGTGATCGTGCTGGCGTTGTTGTTCGGCCAGCAAGGCAGAGGCGAGCTCGGGATCGAAGTCGACGAGTGCGGGCGATGCGTCATACATGGCGGTGGCTCCTGGGTTGAAATTGTCTGTTGGCGGGGCGGCATCCGCTGCTGATCCGGCAGGCCGCATTGGCTGCGGTGGCAGCGCATCCAGCCAACCCGAATACCGCCTGCGCCGCCCGTGGCAATACCGACGCGGCGGCTTCTGCCTGCCTGCGCACTGCGCGCGGGTCGATACCGGCCTGAGCAAGCTCACAGGCATGGCCCAGCAGCCAGTGTTCGATCTGCTGCGGTTGCATTTCCAGATGGCACTGCAGTGCCAATACATGCAGGCCAAGACTGAAGGCCTGGTTTGCGCATAGCGGCGTTCCCGCCAAGTGGCGGGCACCGGCGGGAATGTCGAAACGATCGCCATGCCAGTGCAGCACAGCAACCTGCCCCAGCGCGGCCAGCGGTGATGCCTTGCCCTGCGCAGTCAACGTCAGCGGTGCGAAGCCTATTTCCTTGACCCCCATGCTGGTCACGCGCGCGCCCAGCGCGCGGGCAATCAACTGCGCGCCCAGACAGATACCAAGCAAAGGCAACTGCTGCCGCAGCTGCCGCTCAATCAGCGCCAGCACATCCAACAGATGGGGATGGGCCTGCTCATCGAAGGCTGCAATGGGCCCACCCAGCACCACCAGCAGATCCGCCGTGTCCACCGCGCGCAGATCATCGTTGGCCACATCCAGATAGCGCACGCGATAACCGCGCTGCTGCAGGAGCGGCTGCAGGCTGCCCAGGCCCTCGAAATACACCGTGCGGATGGCGACGGCGGTCTTCATCGTTTCGGCTCCGTCGCCGTGGCGTCGGCAGGCCAGTAGTGACTGTCCGGCAGCGGTCGTGCACCGAAGATTGCCTGTCCCACACGCACGACCGTGGCCCCCTCTTCGATTGCGATCTCGAAATCGCCCGACATGCCCATCGACAATTCATCCAGACCCACCGCCGCTGGCGCGTCCTGACGCAGCCTGTCGCGCAGCGCGCGCAAGCCGATGAAACAGCGTCGCACGCGTTCGGCCTCGGCCGAGAACACAGCCAAGGTCATAAGCCCCCGCACGCGCAACGCCGGGTAGGCGCCGAGCGCACGCAGATGCGCCAGGACAGCGTCCGGTGCCAACCCATATTTACTGGCTTCGCCGGAGGTGTTTACCTGCACATAGACATCCAGCGAACGGCCTTCAATCTGCAGCCTGCGCTCCAGTGCTTCGGCAACACGCAGACTGTCCAGTGCCTGGAACTCACTGGCCAAGCGCGCCACCTGCTTGGCCTTGTTGGTCTGCAGATGGCCGATGATCGACCATTGCAAACCGCCCAGGTCCTGCATTGCCTGCCACTTTCCGGCCGCCTCCTGCACCTTGTTCTCGCCAAACAGGCAACAGCCTGCGGCATGGGCCAGGCGCAGGCTGGCCTCCGGCTTGGTCTTGCTGACCGGCAGCAGGCGCACCTGCGCCGGGTCACGACCCGCACGCAGGCAGGCAGCATCCATGCGTGCCCTCACCGCAGCGAGGTTGTGGCGGAAATCGTCCACTGTCCGCGCCTGCGGATAGCGCCCGTGGCGCGCGTGCGAGGTCATCGTTTGTGATGACTCAGACATGGGCCTGCTCCCAGCTGTCGGCACTGACATCCAACCACGGCCGACACTGCAGCCGCCGGGCTGCAGATGGTCCAGTAACGACCCGCACGACGACGCGCAGGCAAGCAGGGGAAGAGAACATGGGAAATCACGACTCCTGGCGCGGCGTGGGGCGCTGGCTGAGTCTGTTTTTATAGGTCTAGAATGGACTGCCATTCCCATCCACTTTTTCGACATCTGGCAGACCAATTGTTCAAGCACGCCCAACTTGAGTCGGTGAAAGCCTGGATCCTGGACCCGGCGCAGCGCGGGCTGCCCTTGCACGTCCGCATCCAGCGCGCCGTGCGCCAGCTGATCCTCGACGGGGCGCTGGATGCCGGCAGCGCGTTGCCGGCTTCGCGAGCACTGGCGACGTCGCTGGGCGTGTCCCGCGACACAGTGGAGGCGGCCTACGGCCAGCTGCATGCCGAGGGCTTCATCGACCGCAGGAGTGGCAGTGGCAGCTTCGTTGCAGCGGGCGCCCGACGGCTGGGCGGGCGCGGCACCACACGCCGTTCCCCTGCCGCGCCGCAGCCGCTACGGCTGAGCCAGCGCGGCGCCAGCCTGTACCGCAACGGCGGGATACGTGATTTCCCGGCGCCGCGCCCGTTTGTCCCCGGGGTACCGGAAACGCGCAACTTCCCGCTGGCCACCTGGGAACGACTGCAGCGCCAGGTATTGAAGGAATGGGGCAGCGCCGCCCTGCTGCACAGCCCGGCGCAGGGCGTGGCGCCGCTGCGCAGCGCGATTGCCGACTACGTCAACCTGGAGCGCGGCGCCCACGCCAGCGCCGAGCGCGTGCTGGTGCTGACAAGTTCGCAGCAGGCCTTGTACCTGTGCGCGCACGTGTTGCTTGATGCCGGCGAACGCATCTTCGTGGAAGACCCTGCCTACCATGGCGCGCGCAAGGCGTTCGAGGCCGCCGGCCTGGAATGCGTGCCGGTTCCGGTAGACGCCGAAGGCATGCGTGTGGACCTGCTACGCAACGCTACTCCATCGGCACGGGCGGTATATCTCACGCCTTCGCACCAGTTCCCCAGCGGCGCAACCCTGGCCCTGCAGCGGCGGCTGGAAATCATCGAGTGGGCCCGGCAGAACCAAGCCTGGATCATCGAAGACGACTACGACAGCGAGTTCCACTACGCCGGCCGGCCGACCGCCTGCGTGCAGGGACTGGATCCCCACCAACGCACGATCTACATCGGCACTTTCACCAAATCCCTGTTTCCCGGCCTACGCATCGGCTTCATGCTGTTGCCGGCGCAACTGCTCGCGCCAATGACCACCGCGCGCACGTTGCTGGATGGGCATAGCGCTCCCATTCCGCAGTTGACCCTGGCCCGCTTCATGGAGGGCGGGCATTTCGGCGCATACGTGCGTGCGATGCGGGCGATCTATTGCGAACGCCGCGATGTATTGGCAACGCTGGTGCGCAGGCATCTGAAGGATTTCGTCGAACCACGCGTGCCCGACGGCGGCATGCAGATGCCCTGCGTTTTCATCCGCGACATTCCCGAGCAGGCAGCTATCGAAGCCGCGCGCCGGGCTGGCATCGAGCTGCTCGGGCTGAGCGGCCTGCACGCTCGCAGCAAACAGGCGAACGCCGGCTTCCTGATGGGATTCGCAGCGCATGCGCCGGCTGAGCTCGAGGTCGCGGTGAAAAAGCTCGCCCAGGTGCTGCGGGGATTGGCGCCCTGAAGGCCCATGTCTGCCGCATCTAATACGTTGCCGCAGTGCGCTTAAGTCATAGCGTCGGCGTAGGGCGCTGGGCTTTGCCGGGAAAGCTCCTGCCGAGCATGGCTCGGCACTACAGGAGCCGTGCAGGCCGGTCGATCATGCCGGGGCCGATCTGGCCGGCGGCGCGGTCAGCGCAGGGCGTTGCGCACGCGCTCATTGAAACTGGCGATTTCCGGTGTGGCCGGATCTATCTGCCGTGCCTGTGCCAGGGCCTGTTGGGCAAAGGTGGTATCGCCGCCACCCAGGCGTTCGCTGCCAACGGCGAGCCAACGCTGGGCCAGCCGGCGCCGCGCCGGGGCCAGCGCCGGATCGGTCGAGGCCAGTGCCTGCCAGGCATCCAGGCAGGTGCGTGCCGCGCGCAGCCGGTTGCCGCGCAGGTTGTCGTCCAGGCAACTGCGGGCCGCCGGAAGAATCCGTGCGGCCGCACGCTTGACCCGCGCGTCCTGCGGCGCCAGTGCCTGCGCTGCCTTGAAGCGGTCATAGGCGCTGCTGCCCGGTGGCAACAGCCATTCCTGCCGCGCTTCGGCCTCGTCCAGTTGTTTGAGCAGGGCCTTGAGGCGTCGCTCGCGCTCAACGCCGGTGCCCGGTGCTTCCATCGCCTGGCGGGCCTGACGGGTGCGTTGCAGTACCTGTTCGGCCGCACTGACTTCGGCACTGTCCGGGGCAAGTTCGCGCGCGTGCTGCAGGGCGCGTTCGGCCGGTTCAAACTGAAAATCCGCGGTCAACCGCAGCGCTTCCTGCACCTGCGCAAGGGCGATGCGCTGCAGGCCCTGGCGGGCCGCCGGGTCCTCGCCCGCCGCCAGCACCTGCTCGAACGCGTCGGCTGCGCGTTGCAGGCGACCACGCGCAAGATCGCGCTCACCCTGTTGCCGGCGCTGCTCCAATGCGGCGTTCATCACCGCCTTGACCGCCGGCAGGTTGGCGTGGCCGGCGTCATAGCGCTCAACCCGCTGCAACAAGGCCGCCGCGGCGGCCAGGTCGCCCCGGTCCGCTGCCCGCGTCGCCTGGGTCAGCAGGTCCGACAACACCTCGTCGCGTCCTTCCAGGGCCTGCATCTTGTCCGGCTGCAGCGCCAGCACACGCTGATACAACGGCAAGGCCGCGTCCGCCGCATCGTCCAGCCGACCCTGCGCCTGCGCCGCCTCGGCCTGCTGCAGCAGCTGTTCGATACCGTCCGGTCCGCGTACCGCCTGCTGCAGTTTGGCGGCGAGCGGGTCGATATCGGCCGACGGCGCCTGCAGCTGCCGGGCCAGCGCCAGACTGCGCGTGGCAGCCTCACGATCACCGGCCGCCAACTGCCTGCGCGCCTGCGCCAATGCCGCCTGCGCGGTTTGCGCCAAGGCGTTGCGGATGTCACTGCGATCCGGATCCAGCGCGGCGGCTGCCTCGAACAACTCGCGTGCGCCGCGACCATCGGCGGCACTCAAACGCCCGTCGCGCAGCGCCGAACGGCCATCATCGAGCAATTGTTGGATCTTGGTCTCCGGCCACAACCAATCGGCCAGCGGCTGCCGGAACAAGGCCAATACCAGCGCCAAAGCAGCCACACCGATGGCGATCGAACGCCAGGCGCGCGGGCTGTTCCAGCCACGCGCCACCCACCAGCGCCCGTACAGCCGCAGCTTGTCGCCGAATGTTTCCAATCCCTGTTGGCCGCGCTGACGCCAGTTCTCCATGCGCCAAGCTTACCTATCCCAGCCTTCGCGCATCGTCTACGCCGGGCAATGCATCAAGTTTTCCAAGCAGGGTGGACAGCTGGCCGTAGTCACTGACCTTCAAACGCAGGCGCAACTGCACGCGCCCGCTCTCACGCAGGTTGTCGCTGTTGATCTCCAGCACATAGGCATCTTCCTGCGCGATCAGGTTGGTGATGTCCTTCAACAACCAGCGCCGGTCCACCGCGCGCACCATCACATCCACCTCATAGCCGGAACCGGTACGGCCCCACTCCACCGGCAATACCCGCTCCGGGTGCGCCGCCGACAAACGCGCCAGCGCCGCGCAATCCATGCGATGCACGGTGACGCCACGGGTGCGGGTGAGATAGCCGGTGATCGGCTCGCCCGCCACCGGCTGGCAGCAGCGCGCAAGCTGCACCAGCAGGTTGCCCACGCCCTGCACGGTGAAATCGGATTTGCCGATGCTGCCGCGGCGGGCGGTCGGCCGCGGCAACACCGGCGTTGCCGGCTGCGATGCGGCTTTTTCCGCCTCCAGCAGAGCCCGGCTGACCTGGTTGGGCCCGGTATCGCCCAGCGCCACCTGGATGTACAGATCGTCCACGCTGTCGGCGTGGAATTTGCGCGCGGCCACCATCAGATCGGACTGCTGCAGGCCCAAGCGCTTCAGTTCGCGATCCAGCAGCTCGCGGCCCGCCTGCACATTGCGTGCCCGGTCCAGCTTGTGGAACCAGTTGCGCACCTTTTCGCGCGAGCGGCCGCTGGCCAGGAAGCCATTGGACAGCAACAACCAGTCGCGGCGGGGATCAGCTTCCTTGCCGGTGAGGATCTCGACGCGGTCGCCGCTGCGCAGGCGGTAGGTCAGCGGCACGATGCGGCCGTTGATCTTTGCGCCACGGCAGCGGTGTCCGACCATGGTGTGCACGTGGTAGGCGAAATCCAGCGGCGTGGCACCGGCAGGCAGGTCCATCACCTCGCCTTTTGGGCTCAGTGCATACACCCGGTCTTCGACCAGCTCGGCATCCAGCGCACCGGCCAGGTCGTCCGGGCTACCCGGGTCCTGGGCCTGCTCCAGCAGTTGCCGCATCCAGGTGATCTTGCGATCGAAGGCCTTCTCACCGCCCTTGCCGCCTTCCTTGTACTTCCAGTGCGCGGCCACGCCCAACTCGGCCTGGGCATGCATTTCGTGGGTACGGATCTGTACCTCGATGGTGCGCCCTTCCGGGCCGATCACCGCCGTATGCAGCGAGCGGTAGTCATTGGCCTTGGGCCGTGCGATGTAATCGTCGAACTCGCTGGGAATCGGCGTCCACAGCGCATGCACCACGCCCAGCGTGGCGTAGCAGGCGCCCACATCGTCGACCATCACCCGCACCGCGCGCAGGTCATACAGCTGCTCGAAGGCCAGCTGTTTTTTCTGCATTTTCCGCCAGATGCTGTAGATGTGCTTGGGCCGGCCGCTGACTTCGCCACGGATGCCCTGTTCGGCCAATGCCGCCGACAGCTTCTTCTTCACCGCCTCGACATAGCGTTCGCGGGCAATGCGGGTTTCGTCCACCTCGCGGGCGATATGGCGGTAGGTCTCCGGTTCCAGAAAGCGGAACGCCAGATCTTCCAGCTCCCACTTCAGCTGCCAGATGCCGAGCCGGTTGGCCAGCGGCGCGTGGATGTCACGGGTCAGCTGGGCCAGCGCGCGACGCTCTTCGTCCACCAGTCTGTCGGCCGCCCGCATGCAGGCCAGCTGCCGTGACAGCAGGATCGGCACCACCCGCAGGTCGTGGATGATCGCCAGCAGCAAGCGGCGCAGGCCTTCACTGTTGCGCCCGGCATCACGCCCGGCATGCAGCGCCCACACCTGGTCGGCAGCCTCCTGGCCGTCCAGTAACCCATTCACCGCCACCGCGGCCGCACCCAGCGGCAACGCAGCGATGTGGGCCCGCAGGCCGGGCAGGTCAAACAGCAGGGCGGCGACGATCACGCTTTCGTCCGCCGACAGCAGCGCCAGCGAATCCAGGGTATCGGCAAGCACCGGCCAGGGCAGGCGCGGTGACACATCCATGTCCGGCTGCTGCCAGCAGGCCAGCAGGGCCTGACGCAGCGGCGCGGACAGGGCACGGGTTGAGGAGCGCTGCAGCAGCGCATCCAGGCCGGGGGTGGGGGAACTGTTCACAGCATTCAATTACAGGCAGATGCCCCTACACTAGCGCCCACCCTCTCTGGGAACAATATTCATGAAGCTGCCTCGCCTTGCTGTCCTGCTTGCCGTCACCGCTTTGTCGTCGTACCCCTTCATCGATGCACACGCCCAGCGCGTGGTGCAGGGCGATCTGCAGCAGCAGATGTCCGCCGCCGAGTTCAACGCAGCCGGGCTGAACAAGCTCAGCCCGGAAGAACTGGTCACCCTCAACAACTGGCTGCAGGGCAAGGTGGCGCAGGCCGCCAGTGTTGCCGTGGAACAGGCGCGCGAAGAAGGCCGCCAGGAAGTGATCGTCAAGAACCGCGGCTTCTCCGACTTCGGCTCCAAGGATCCGATCGAAGCCACCCTGGAAGGCGAGTTCCGTGGCTTCAGCAAGGGCCGCCAGTACACGCTGGGCAACGGCCAGATCTGGGAACAGACCGATGACACCAGCGTCGGCGGCGTGCGCAAGCAGGCCCCCAGCGTGCGCATCACCCCCGGCCTGATGAACGTGTGGTACCTGCAGGTGGACGGGCTCAATACCCGCGCCAAGGTTCGCCGTACCAAGTAAGCGCGCACCACCGCGCCTGCCCTGCCCCGGTCATGAGCGCCGGGGCGGTTGCCTCCCGCCATCGAACTTGCGAGCCTGCTGCCCCATGCGTGTAATCGTCCTGCCCCTGTTGTTGCTGTTACTCCCGGCCAGCGCTGCCGCACAGGTCTACAAGTGCAAGGGCAAGTCCGGCGAAACCATGTATTCCGAACATCCCTGCGATGCCCGCGCCGAACCGATGAAGCTGCGCGAGCAGGCCGCCGCCACTCCCGCAAGCGCGGCCAGCAGCGCAGAAGGCCAACCGGCAACGGCTGCGGCTCCAGCAGCCAGCGGCAGCCCGGCTGAAGCGCTTGAAGCCGAACGCAGCTGCATCAGCACGGCTACCGCATCCATCTACGGTTCTTCCAATGACCGCGTCGGCACCCTGCAGCAGCAGATGAGCTCGCTCAGCGAACAACTGGCCCAGGCTACGGACGCCGAACGCAGCCAGGCACTGCGGCAGCGGATGGCAACCTTCCGCCAGGCCATCAGCCGCGAACACGCCTCGGCGCATACGCAGATGAACACCGCCCGCCGCGCCTGCATCCAGCAACACCGCCCGGAGGCGGCGATTACCCGCTGAGCGCAGCCCTCAGCTGCGCAGTGCCGCCACCCGCTGGGACAGCTTCTTGGCCGAAATGCCGGAACGGAAGCCCAGCTCCTGGGCGAACAGCGATACCCGCAGTTCTTCAATATCCCAGCGCAGCGCCGCCCATTGCGGGCGCTCGGCCAGGCCCTGCACGCGCGCTTCCTGCAAGGCATCGACGAAGGGTTTGAGTTCGAGCATGCGCGCCTGGTCACGCGGCGGATCACGCTTGGCCCGTTCGGCACGCAGGATCATCGCCTTCAGGTAGCGCGGGAACTGTGCCAGTGCGTCGGCCGGTGTCTCACGCAGGAAGCCGGCATGCACCAGACCGGCCAACTGCGCCTGCATATCGTCCAGATTGCCGCGCGCCCAGCCCATCAGCGGCGACTCCAGCTGCGGCTTCAGTTCGCCAACCAGACCGAGGATGCTTTCAGCCAGTTTGAGCCGCTCCATCGCCTCGCCAAACAAGCGTTTGCCGGCATCGGCGCAGCGTTGCTGGAATGCTTCCGGTGTGCGGATCGCGTCCAGGCCATCGGCCAGCACCGCGTTCAGCGCGGCATCGACAAGATCGCCACGCAGCCGCTCCTGTGACTCGATGGCTGCGTACAGCAGGCCGGTCTTGGGCGACACGGGCAGCTGCTTACGCGCATGTTTGAGTTTGTCGGCCAGGGCGATTTCCAGCAGCCGGCGCACGCCCTGTGGGTGTGCAAGCGCGGCTTCGTTGCGGTCGGCGAAGATGCGCAACGCGGCGGCATCGCCGGTATCCACCAGCGCCGGATAGGCCGGTACGCCCGCCTCACCCGGCACCTGCTCGGGAATGGCAATGGCCGGAAACTCCCGCAGCCCCTCGGCCGCCAGCGCTGCACCCGCCCGCGCGGCGAACGCACTGCCGGCGCGCTCGCCAAAGCGGGCGCGCAAGGCGTCCAGATCGCGCGACATCGCCAGCAGCTTCATGCCAGCCTTTTCGCTGGTGGCAGTTTCCTTGTCGCGCCGCGCCGCCTGTGTCACTTCGAACAGACGCAGGTTCATGCGCAGGTGCGGCTCCAGCGCGTCCACGTCGAAATCCGTGGCCGCGACCACCGCACCGGTGGCCTTGGACAGGAACCGCGCCAGCTCGCCGCGGATGTCATCGGCCGAAGGCTGCAGCCAGGCTTCGGCAAACGCGCGCCCGAAATCCGGGGCCGGCACATAGTTGCGGCGCATCGCCTTGGGCAGGCTGCGGATCAGCGCCGAGGCCTTGTCGGCGACAAAACCCGGTGCCAGCCACGACAGCCGCGCCGGATCCAGCGCATTGAGCAGATGCAGCGGCACATCGAGGGTGACGCCGTCCTCCTCGCTGCCCGGTTCGAAGCGGTAGTGCATGGCAAGCCGTGCATCGCCCAGCGGGAAATACTTCGGATAACGATCCTGCTCGCTGCCCTCGCCCGGCAGCAGATCGGTCAACGACCACTGCAGGCTGCGCCGTTGTTCCGGCGGCAAGGCCTTCCACCAGCCATCAAGCAGATTGGCCGAATGGATATGCGGCGGCACCCGGTCCAGGTACCAGCGCGCCTGCCAATCCTCGTCGGCCACGATACCGGCGCGGCGCAGCTTGGCTTCCTCTTCGCGCGCCTGTTCCAGCAGTTTGATGTTGTCGGCGACAAAGCCGGCACGGGTATTGATCTCGCCGGTCACCAAGGCCTGCCGCACGAAGATGTCGTGGGCCTCGCCCGGATTGATGCGGCCGTAATGCACCGGCTTCTTCGGCGCCAGCACCAGCCCGAACAGGCTGATCTGCTCCGAAGCCAGCACCTGGCCCTGCGCACGCGACCAATGCGGGTCGAAGTGCTTGCGCGCCAGCAGATGCTCCAGCTCGGCAATCACCCAGTCCGGCTCGATCGATGCATTGGTCATGCCCCAGACGCGCTGGGTATCCAGCAAGGTGGCGCTGAGCACCCACGGCGGCGGCCGCTTGGCCAGTGCCGAGCCCGGGAACAGATGGAAGCGACGCTGGCGCGGGGCCTGGAAATCGCCTTTCTCGGTGCGATGGCCAACCTGGGTGGGCAAGCCGGCCAGCACCGCCCGATGCAATGTCTGGTAAGCGGCGATGCGTACCTTGTCGGGAATGGCATTGGCTGCCGGAGCAGCGTCGGGTTTGCGCGCGTTTTTGCCAGCAGGCGGTGGCGCGGCGGCAGCGACCGCCGCCGGCGTTGCGCCCTCGCGGGCCAACCGCGCCGCCTTGTGCTGTTCGCCACGCGTGGCCTTGCGCTTGGCTTCGCTGTCGCCGCCCGCCGGCAGGGCTGGCGGTGCCGACAACAGCGCCTTGCCGAAATTCTCGTCCTCGCCCATTGCCCAGCCCAGCTCTTCGCACAGCAGCCGCAGCTGGCGATGCAGCTCGCGCCATTCGCGCATGCGCAGGAAGCCAAGGAAGTGCCGCCCGCACCAGTCGCGCAGCTTGGACTGGGTGAGTTCTTCGTGGGCGTCGCGGTAGGCATTCCACAGCCGCAGGATGCCGATGAATTCGGAGCGCGCATCGGCAAACAAGGTGTGTGCGTTGTCAGCCGCCTCGCGCGCCTCCGGTGGCCGCTCGCGCGGATCCTGGATGCCAAGGAAAGAAGCGATCACCAGCATTTCGCGCAGGCAACCGCTCTTCTGCGCGGCCACCAGCATGCGCGCCAGCTTCACATCCACCGGCAAACGCGCCATCTGCTTGCCGATGGCGGTGAGCTTGCGCTGCTCGTCAATCGCGCCGAGCTCGACCAGCTGCTGCCAGCCGTCGGCCACGGCACGCTCGTCCGGTGCTTCCAGGAACGGGAAGTCGTCGATGCTGCCCAGCCCAAGCTGCAACATGCGCAGGATCACGCCAGACAGCGAAGAACGGCGGATTTCCGGATCGGTGAATTCCGGCCGGCTCAGGAAGTCCGCCTCCGAATACAGCCGATAACACACGCCCTCGGAAATACGGCCGCAACGGCCCTTGCGCTGGTTGGCGCTGGCCTGCGATACCGGCTCGATATGCAGGCGGTCGAGCTTCTGCCGCGGGCTGTAACGCTTGACCCGCGCATAACCGGGATCCACCACGTAGCGGATACGCGGCACGGTCAGCGAGGTTTCGGCGACGTTGGTGGTCAGCACGATGCGGCGTTTCGGGCCGGGGTTGAATACCCGGTCCTGGTCCTTGGCCGACAGCCGCGCATACAGCGGCAGCACCTCGGTTTCGCGGTATTTGCGGCGTTCGAGCGCTTGGTGGGTATCGCGGATCTCGCGTTCACCGGGCAGGAAGATCAGCACGTCGCCGCGCGCATCGCTGCGGGTGATTTCATCAACGGCGGCAACAATGGCCGAAACCGGATCCATCGCCGATTCGCTGTCCGCTTCCACGCGCTTGCCACGTGCCGGTGCAGCGGCGCTTTCCGCGCTCTTCCCCATCTCATCCAGCGGCCGGTACCGCACTTCCACCGGATAGGTGCGGCCTTCGACATTGACCACCGGCGCATTGTCGAAGTGGCGCGAGAACCGTTCGGTATCGATGGTGGCCGAGGTCACGATCAGTTTCAGATCGGGGCGTTTGCGCAGCAGTTGCTTCAGGTAGCCGAGCAGGAAGTCGATGTTGAGGCTGCGTTCGTGCGCCTCGTCGATGATCAAGGTGTCATAGCGCGACAACCAGCGATCCGAGGCGATCTCGGCCAGCAGGATGCCGTCGGTCATGAACTTGATGCGGCTGTCTTCGCCGACCTTGTCGGTGAAACGCACCTGGTAACCGACCACCGTTCCCAGCTCGGTCTGCAGCTCCTCGGCCACGCGCGTGGCCACCGCGCGGGCGGCGATACGACGTGGCTGGGTGCAGCCGATCATGCCGGCTTCACCACGGCCTGCGGCCAGGCACAACTTGGGCAGCTGGGTAGTCTTGCCGGAGCCGGTTTCGCCGGCGATGACCACCACCTGGTGGGCCCGGATCAGCGCGCTGATCTGCTCGGCCTCGCGCGCGATGGGCAGCGCTTCGTCCATGCTGATCGCTATCGGCCGCGCAGCGCGCTGCTGCCGCTGCGCCCGCGAACGGTCCAGCAGCTGCTGGAAGGCCTGCTCGGCGGCGGCATCGGCCGGTTTGCCCTGCCAGCGCGACAGCAGCCCAAGCAGGCGGCCGCGGTCACGGCTCATCGCCCCGTCAACCGCCGCGCGGGCAGCGCGCAGGCGCGCCGATGGATCTTTTTCGATAGTGCTCATCAATCGTTCAACGTGAAAACTTGAAATGCAGGTAAGGTGCCCATAGCGCTATTGTGAAGCCATTCAACCCGCCACGGAGGAAAGCGTCATGGCCAAAGCCAAGAACAGCAACAAACCAGAAGCCGGAAAGAAGAAGCTGGCAGCCACAGCAACCGCCAGCAAGACGGAAATGGGGAAGAAGAAACTGGCCGCCGCCGCGCCTTCAGCGCCCGGTGTTGATATCGGGATCAAGGACACGGATCGCAAGAAGGTCGCCGATGGGCTTTCACACTTCCTGGCCGATGCCTACACGCTGTACCTGAAGACCCATAACTTCCATTGGAACGTCACCGGGTCGATGTTCAACTCGCTGCACAACATGTTCATGGACCAGTACACCGAGCAGTGGAACGCCCTGGATGAGATTGCCGAGCGTATCCGCGCCCTGGGCTTCAACGCCCCCGGTTCGTACCGCGAGTTCGCAGCGCTGACCTCGATCCCGGAAGAGCCGGGCCTGAACGACAGCGCCGATTGGCGTGAAATGGTGCGCCAGCTGGTGGTCGGCAACGAAGCGGTCTGCCGCACCGCACGCAAGGTGCTGGACCAGGCCGATGACGCCGACGACGCCCCCAGCGAGGACCTGCTGACCCAGCGCCTGCAGATCCATGAAAAGTACGCCTGGATGCTGCGTTCGCTGCTGCAGTAAGACCCCCGATCTTCGGCACGCCCCCTTGACTCAAGGGGGCGTTGCTCAAGAAGGATCGCAGCGTCTTCTGTAGTGCCGAGCCATGCTCGGCATGGGCTTTCCCGGGAAGGCCTCTGCCGAGCATGGCTCGGC
>NZ_JBRRBO010000030.1:0-52418 GCF_056756175.1 Stenotrophomonas sp. STEN240
CATGGCCCGGAATGTGGAACCCCCGGAACCGCACCCGCCGTGCTGGGCTCGGCACTACAGAAAGCAAACGACCAAAACGCAGAAAGGCGCGGAATCCGCGCCTTTCTGCTTTCTTCAATACCGCAACCGCATCAACGCCAGATCTTGATCTGCTCGGCGTCGGTGCGCTGCATCGGCTGGCCCGGCTTGCAGCTGAAGCTGGCGCCGAATGCCGGCAGGTTGGACAGCGGGGCGTTGCTGCGCCAGCGGCCCGGTGCACGTACGTCGGTGCGCAGACGCTGCACGGCTTCGTTCGGCGACAGCTGCTGCGCCCACAAGCTGGCCCAACCCTTGAAGAAGTCCTGCTTGTCGGCCGGCTTGGCGTCAGACTGGGCAGCGCTGAAGGCCTCGAAGGCGATCTCCATGCCCGAGATATCGGCCATGTTTTCGTCGCGGGTCAATTCGCCATTGACCTTGGCGTCCTTGACGCCCGGGAACGGGTAGCCGCTGTACTGCGCGGCGACGCGGTTGCCCAGCAGCGTCCAGGCACTCTTGTCGGCCGGCGTCCACCAGCTGCGCAGCTCGCCCTTGGCGTCGATCATGGCGCCCTTGACGTCGATGGCACGGCTGACTTCGTGCGCGACCAGGCCACCGAAGGCACCGAACTTCTCGGCATTGCTGGCGTTGCCGGCAAAGATCGGACCCTGCAGTGCGGCAGCGGTGACGATCAGACGGTTCTGGGCGATGTCGTAGGCGATGGACGGCTGCTGCGGCAGCACGTCCCAGCGGCGGTCGGCATTGCCCTTGCCGATGCGCTTCATTTCCTGGGCGTGGCGCCAGGTGGAGGCGATCAGCATGTTGCCACCAAAGCTGCCACGGCCCATCGGCTGCACGGTGTAGTCCAGGTCACGCAGCGGCGTGCCGATCTCGATCTTCATCGCTGCCAGCTTGGCTTCGGCCTCGGTCTTGGCCTCGGCGCTGAGCCAGGTGCTGCGCTTGACCGCGGCGATCTGCGCTTCGCGGATCTGGTCGACCATGATGCCGGCCTGGCGGCGGGTGTCGCGGTTCAGGTAGGTGTTGGCGTACTCGTGGCCCAGCATCGGGCCGGCGGCCACGTTGATGGCGTCAAGCACGGCTTCCGGACGCGCCGGGGCGATGGTCTGGCCACGCAGCACGCGGCCACGGAACTCAAACTCGGCATCGCGGTAGGCCTTGGACAGGTACGGCGACATCGAGTCACCCACGCGCCAGCGCAGGTAGGCCTTCCACTGGTTGGCCGGCAGGCGGCTGACCATGCTGTTGAGCTGCTGGAACAGGGCCGGATCGGCCAACGACACCAGGTCGTCGTTCACGCCCTGGGCCTTGAGGAAGGCGTCCAGCTGCAGGTTGCGGTAACGGCTGTTCAAGTCCTTGGTGGAGACCGGCGCGTAGTTGTTGAACGGGTTGTTGATGTCGGCGACCGAGTGCGCGCTGCGCGCCAGTTCGGTTTCCAGCTGGATGACCAGCGCCGATTCGGCATCAAGCTGCGCGGCCGGGGTGCCGGTCAGCGCCAGGATCTGCTTCACATAGGCGCGGTAACGGCCCATCAGCGCAACGGTGTCGGCATCGGTGCGGGTATAGAACGCCGGGTCCGGCAGGCCGGTGCCGCCCTGCATGAAGTAGCCGATGTGGCGGTCCAGCGCCTTCAGGTCCACGTCCGGGGCGAAGTTGAACGCCACCGGGATGCCGACCTGGTGCAGCGCGGCAATCGAGGCCGGGATGTCCTTGGCCTTCTTGATCGCGTTGATGCGGGTCAGCAGTGGTGCGATCGGCTTGGAGCCGTCGGCTTCCACGGCGGCCTCATCCAGGCCACTGGCCCAGAAGTCGCCCAGCAGCTTCTGTACGTTGCCCTGCGGGGCGGTCATCGCGCGATCAAGCAGCTGACGCTGCTGGGTGCGGGCATTGTCTGCCAGGGTGCCCAAGGCGCTGACCGCGCCGGTCTGCGGCACCGGGTTGGCCTTGAGCCAGTTGCCGTTGGTGGTTTCGTAGAAGTCCGTACAGGCCGCGCTCACTGCCGGTGCCCGGGCCGCAGGTTTTTTGCGGGCGGCCTGCGCATCGTTGGTGGACAGTACCGTCACCAGAGAGAAGGCCAGGGCCAGGGTAAGTGGGCGAACGTTTGGCATGTGGTGCATATCCGCAGAAGGACAAAGTGGGCGGAGTTTAACAAGCTGGCGCGGGATTGGTGCCGGGGCAGGGCACGGATTTGGGTACTGCATCAAAACCGGCGGTTGTAGGAGCGGCGCAAGCCGCGAAGCTGGCGGTGCCTGAGCTTCACGGCTGACGCCGTTCCCACAAGCGAAGCCGGGATTCTTGTAGGAGCGGCGTAAGCCGCGAAGCCACAGCAGATGAGGCAGGCGGCATAGCCGGGATTGCGTGCTGGAGCGAGGGCCAGGTTCGCTATCCGATACTGTGAGAGTTGCTAGCCCCGGAGTTTGTGGGAGCGGCGTCAGCCGCGAAGCAAACGCAAACGATGAGGTTGGCACTGCCGGGATTACGTTTATTCGGGGCGCTTTGGCTGGGTCAGCTTCGCGGCTGACGCCGCTCCCACAACCGCCTTTGGCAGCTGGCAAAAAACAAGGCCCGGCAATGCCGGGCCTTGTTTGGGTCTCACTGCGGGGCAGCGATTACCAGATCACCACCTGCTTGTCGCCAGCACGGACCATCGGCGAGCCGGCCTTGCACTGGAACGCAGCTGCGAAGGTCGGCAGGTTCGACGGCGCACCCATGGCGCGGAACTGCGCCGGGGCGTGCGGATCGGTCGCCAGGCGGACCTTGGCGTTCTCGGCGGTGTACTTGGTGCGCCACACGGTGGCCCAGTTGAAGAAGAAGCGCTGGTCACGGGTGAAGCCGTCAACCTTGGCGTCTTCCTTGCCGGTCGACGCCTTCTGCAGCGCGTCGTAGGCGGTGGCCAGGCCACCCAGGTCGGCGATGTTCTCGCCCAGGGTCAGCGAGCCGTTGACGCTCTGGTCGCCCACCTTGTACTCGTTGAACTGGTTGACCAGCTTGCCGGTCAGGCCTGCGAAGCCCTTCGAATCCGCCGGGGTCCACCAGTTTTCGAAGTTGCCGGTCGGGCCGAAGCGGCTGCCCTGGTCGTCGTAACCGTGGGTCATTTCATGGCCGATGACGGCACCGATGCCGCCGTAGTTCAGCGCGTCGTCGGCGTTCGGATCGAAGAACGGCGGCTGCAGGATGGCGGCCGGGAACACGATCTCGTTCTGCAGCGGGTTGTAATAGGCGTTGACCGTTTGCGGGGTCATGCCCCACTCGGTCTTGTCCACCGGCTGGCCGATCTTGGCCAGCGCCCACTTGTAGTTGAAGGCATTGGCAGCGCGCACATTGCCCAGGTAGTCGTCGTGGGTGGTGCTCAGGCCGCTCCAGTCACGCCACTTGTCCGGGTAGCCGATCTTCGGGGTGAAGGTTTCCCACTTGGCGATGGCCTTGGCCTTGGTTTCGTCGCTCATCCAGGCCAGGCCTTGGATACGGTCCTTCAGGGCGCCGGCCAGGTTCTTGACCAGCTCTTCCATCTTGGCCTTGGACTCCGGCGAGAAGGCGACCTTGACGTACATCTGGCCGAAGGCGTCACCGGCATCGCTTTCAATCGTGCCCAGTACCTGCTTCCAGCGCGGCTTGATTTCCTTCTGGCCGTTCAGTTCCTTGCCGTAGAACGCGTAGTTCTCCTGCACGAACTCATTGCTCAGGTAGGGGGCGGCGCCGTCCACGGTGTGGAAGCGCAGGTAGGCGCGCCATGCAGCTGGGTCGGTATCGGCCAGCATCTTGCTCACTTCCGCGTGGAAGGCGGGCATGGCCAGCGAGAACTTCTCCGGTGCAGCAACGCCCTGCGCCTGGAAGAAGGCAGCCCAGCTGAAGTTCGGGGTCAGCTTGTCGGCATCGGCCACGGTGACCGGGTTGTAGTACAGCGAAACGTCGCGCGAGAGCTCGACGCTGGACTTGGAAGCCTTGGCCAGGCGGGTTTCGAACTTGATCACGTCCTCGGCCTGCTTGGCGGCATCAGCTGCGGGCACGCCGCTGAGTTCCAGCACCTTGGCCACGTGGGCCTTGTAGGCGTTGAGCTTGTCGGCCTTGCTGGCGTCGGTGTAATAAGTGGTGTCCGGCAGGCCCAGGCCGCCCTGGCTGGCGTAGGCCATGTTCATGGCCGAGTTCTTGAAGTCCGCTTCCGGGCCGAAGCCGAACAGGAAATTCTCGCCCTTGGCGGCGGTGGTGCGCAGGTAATCGGCCAGCGCGGCGGTGTTCTGCAGGCCGTCGATGGCGGCCAGGTCGGCCTTCAGCGGGGTGATGCCGAGGCTATTGATCTTGGCCTCGTCCATGCCGGCGGCCCAGAAGTCACCGACGATCTTCTCGATGCCGGTGGCGTTCTTCATCGCCGCGGCCTGCTCGGCCAGCTGGTGCTGCACGGCAACCGAGCGTTCGTCGAGGATGGTGAAGGCGCCCCAGCTGGTGCGGTCGGCCGGAATTTCATTGGCGTTGAGCCACTTTTCGTTCACGTAACCGTTGAAATCGGTACACGCGTCCTTGCTGGCGTCCAGGTCGGCGGCAGTGAAGGCGTTGTAGGCCGGCAGCTTGGACTCGTCCAGCTTCAGCTCATTGGCAGCAGGGGCGGCCGGGGCAGCGGCGGTGGCCGCCGGCGGGGACTGCTCTTCCTGCTTGGGGCAGCCGGTCAGCGCGGCGGCGACGGCCAGCGACAGCAGGAGAATCTGGGGTTTGCGAACGATCACGGGAAAGGCCTCCGGGCCGGTTTCGAAGCATGAGTGGGGCCTCGGAATCCGGGGCCGAAGCAGGAAGATACGCCTGAAACCGATGCGGAAGGGGTGTAGAAGGTAATGGGTGGCCGCCGGCTTATTCCTATGGGCGGTGATGGCGGGCCGATGCTATACAGCTGCAATGACCAAGACATCGACCAAGCAGTGGGACGCGATCCTGATCGGCGGCGGCCATAACGGGCTGGTGTGTGCGGCCTACCTGGCCAAGGCCGGCAAGCGCGTATTGGTACTGGAGCGACGCGGTGTGGTGGGCGGCGCAGCGGTAACCGAGGAATTCCACCCCGGGTTCCGCAATTCGGTGGCCTCTTATACGGTGTCGCTGCTGCAGCCCAAGGTGATAGCCGAGCTGGAGCTGGAGCGGCATGGCCTGCGGGTGGTGTCGCGCAAACTCAACAACTTCCTGCCCTTGGGCAATGGCGAGTACCTGCTGGCAGGTGCCGGGCGTACCGCCGAGCAGGTCGCACGCTTTTCGGCGCGTGATGCAGCGCGCTTGCCGGAGTACGAACAGCGGCTGGAGATATTCGCAGATGTGTTGCGTGCGCAGGCACTGCAGGCGCCGCCCAATATCAGCGGCGCGAGCTGGTTGCGCGCATTGCCCGAGCTGTGGAAAGCAGGGCAGTTGGGCCGGCAGCTGCAGCGCCTGGATCCGGCGCTTCAACAGGAGCTGATGGATCTATTCACCATCTCCGCGGCCGAATACCTGGACCGCTGGTTTGAAAGCGCGCCGATCAAGGCCTTGTTCGGCTTCGACGGCATCGTCGGCAACTACGCCAGCCCGTATGCGCCCGGCACCGCCTATGTGCTGTTGCATCACGTGTTTGGCGAAAGCAACGGCGTCAAAGGTGCCTGGGGGCACGCAATCGGCGGCATGGGCGCGATCACCCAGGCGATGGGACGTGCGGCGGTCGAAGCTGGTGCCGAGATTCGTACCGATGCCGCCGTCGAGAAGGTGCTGGTAGAGCAGGGGCGTGCAGTCGGCGTTGCACTGGCGGGTGGCGAAGTGCTGCGTGGCTCGGCCATCGTTGCCAACGTCAATCCGAAGCTGCTTTACGAGCGTCTGTTCGATCCTGCCGATGTACCTGCGGCCACGTTGGAGCGCATGGCCAATTGGCGTTGCGGCTCGGGCACGTTCCGCATGAACGTGGCGCTGTCGCGGTTACCTGATTTCAGCGACCTGCCGGGGGGCGGTGATCATTTGACCGCAGGGATAATCATCGCGCCCAGCCTGGACTACATGGACCGCGCCTATCTGGATGCGCGTCAATATGGTTGGTCACGCGAACCGATCGTCGAGATGCTGATTCCCAGCACCTTGGATGATTCATTGGCGCCAGCCGGGCAGCATGTTGCGAGTCTGTTCTGCCAGCACGTAGCCCCGCAGCTACCGGATGGACGCAGCTGGGACGATCACCGCGAAGAAGTCGCAGATCTGATGATCGCCACCGTCGACAAGCATGCGCCGGGCTTTGCAGCTTCCGTGCTGGGCCGGCAGATCATGAGTCCGTTGGATCTTGAGCGCACGTTCGGCCTGATCGGCGGCGATATCTTCCACGGCGCGTTGAGCTTGAATCAGCTGTTCAACGCACGGCCGATGCTGGGGCAGGCTGGCTACAAGGGGGCGTTGCCCGGACTCTATCTATGCGGTTCGGGCACGCATCCGGGCGGTGGGGTTACGGGGGCGCCTGGGCATAACGCGGCGCGCGTGTTGCTTGAGAATTCCTGACCTCCTGCTCGCGAAGTTGAGCTTGTCGGATACGATAGGAACCCGCATTTCCAAATAAGTGTCAGGTGCTTTGATGAGCCAGCAGGTGATGCAACTCTACGCTCGAGCGGTGGAAGCGCTGAACCGCAAACAATGGCGTGAAGCTTGGGCCGTAGCGCAGCACTTGCTTGAGTCTGGCGTGGAACATGGCGGGGTCCACTTTGTCGCAGGTGTGGCGGCGATGGAGTTGGGGCATATGAAAGCGGCAATTGTGCATCTGCGCATGGCCACGCGAATCAGTCCCGAGCGTGCGGATTACGCAACCCAGATGGCGCGCCTCCTTGTCGCGTTGCGCGCGCCGCAGGAAGCATTCCAGTATGCCGAGGCAGCGGCAGCGCTTGAGCCCGAGGATGCGCACACGCTGGATACACTTGGCGTGGTTTTTACCCGGCTCAATGAACACGTCCGTGCGTTGGAAGCATTCACGGCCGCTGTTGGCAAATTGCCTGGTGAAGCGGTTTTTCATTACAACCATGCAACGTCGCTGCTGTTCTCCGGTCGAATTGCAGATGCGGAGTCAGCTTATCGTCGATGTCTGGAGCTGGCGCCAACCTATTGGAGGGCCTATACGTCGCTGGCCAATCTGCGTCGCTGGCGGAGTGATGAGAACAATGTCGCGCTCTATGCGCAGGCACTTGAGTTGGCTGGTCAGAGTTCCGAAGGGTGCCTGTACGTCAATCTCGCACTGGCGAAAGAGCTGGAGGATGTAGGCGATTACCCTTCAGCTTTCGCGAGTTATACCAAGGCCAAGGATTCGCAAAAATCGCTGCGTAATTATCAGTCTGAAAAAGACTTAATCTTGTTTGAGGGCTTGCGCGAAGCCTTCGATGGCGTGGGCGATGTTTCGCCAGGAGCGGCTAGCGAAGAGCCCATTTTCGTTGTGGGAATGCCACGAAGTGGCACTACCCTAGTTGAGCGCATCGTTTCCAGTCATCCTGACGTTCATTCGGCTGGCGAGCTTGAGAACTTTCCGGTGACTGTCAAGCGCTTTTCCGGCACGCGTACCAATGCGGTGACCGATATCGAGACGATGATCGCATTGCATGGGATAGACTGGAAGGCGCTTGGTGAGGCCTATGTAGAGTCAACCCGGCCCGGTACGGCTGGTTGCTCGCGCTTCGTTGACAAGCTACCGCATAATTTTTTGTATCTCGGGCACATCGCCATGGCGTTGCCTGCTGCGCGGATCGTGCTTCTACGGCGTGACAGCATGGATACATGTCTGAGCAACTTCAGGCAGCTGTTTTCATTGACATCTTCCGTCTACGACTATTCGTTCGATCTACTCGATACAGGGCGCTATTACCAGATGTTTGATCGGCTGATGCGCTATTGGTGTGATCGGTTGGGTGACCGCATCCTGATAGTCAACTATGAAGATCTTGTTGACGATCAAGAAGGTCAGACCCGGAGAATCATTGAATTCTGCGGTTTGGAATGGAATGACGCGTGCCTTCGTTTTGAGGAGAATGCCGCGCCCGTTGCGACAGCCAGTGTCGTTCAGGTTCGATCAAAGGTGACCAGGGATTACATCGGGCGCTGGAAGCGATATGGTGCAGCCGTCGATCCCCTTGCGCAGCTGTTGACCGGGGAGAGCGGTTCCAGCGTGTGATCGGGAAGCATGCTTCTCGCTGACGGTCCGACAGACCGTCCGCAGCATTCCCCAGAGGTGGCAGGTCACCGCGGTACACCGCGGTCGCGCCGGTCGACTGCCCACCCAGGTAGCGCATCTGCTGCCTGGAGCTATCTTGCCAGCTTGTTCGGTCAAGCTGGTGAATAACGGGCTGATTCCGCTGAGTTCGACGGCGGGTAGGCAATGTGGCGACTCGACGTCGGTGATTTCTATAAATGGGAATTCAAAAAGGCCCCGTCATAACGACGGGGCCTTTGTCTTTCAATCGCCAGGGTTCAGCTGGCAATCATTTCTTGCCGAATGCGTAGCGTGCTTCGATGTAGTAAGCACGTCCGTATACGTCGAAGTTGTACGAGTTGTACGGCGCGTTCGAGGTGCCAGGGTACGAGAAATCGTACGGCGGCATCTTGTTGAACACGTTGTTCACCATGAACGACACATCCATGCCCTCAAACAGCTGGTAGGAGATGCTGGCGTTGTGCTTGCTATAAGAGCCGAACTTCGCTGCGCGATTGCTTGCATAGCCAAGGTCGCTGATCGTGGCAGCATAGTTGGGGGTGGAGTCGATCCAGTTCACGTACCAAGTTGCAGAGAAGTTGCCCTTTGCCCAGGTCAGAGATCCGTCGGCCTTACGCTTCGGATCCGAGCTCCAATAGGGGTCGTTCAGCAGGTCAATGTAGCTGTCTTCCGGATACTGCTGGTACTTGTGGCTCAGCTTCTGCGTGTAGCTGGCACGAACACTTAGGTCGCCCCAGTTGCCGAAATCGTAGCCGTAGTTGAATGAAGCGTTGATCGCCTTGAGTTGCTGATTGGAGACATTCACCTTCGGGGTGAAAATCTCTGTGATGTTACCTGCGGAGTTACGCGTCACCTGATCCATGGTGATCTGGCAGAGCGGCGAGTTGACATCGTCGACGCCAGTGCGGCAGCGGTAGTCCTGCATCGACAGTTGGTTGGCGCTCTGCTGGGTGACCTCGTCCGAGATATCCCAGTTAAAGTAGTCAACGGTCAACGCCATCCGATCAAGCGGAGACCAGACAAAGCCTGCACTCCAGACGTCTGCATTGATCGGCTTCAGTTCAGTGCTGCCAACCTGGGTGCCGAAGAACTGGCGATTGGAGTAGGCGGTGGGGCAGTTATCAATATCGCCTGGGCCGAAGCCGCGCTGCGAGCACTGATAGTAGTCAATGACGCGGCTGTAGTAGCCACTCTCGCCTTGGTAGAGATCTGACAGGGTTGGGGCGCGGAATGCGGTGCCATACTTGCCGCGGAATAGCAGCGAGTCGATCGGGCGATACTCCAGACTGACCGCGTAGGTCGGTTTGTCGATGGTCTGGCTACCTGCCTTGAAAGCATCGTAACGGCCTGACAGCGAAATCGTCAGCGGCTCCCACAACGGAAGACGCAATTCGGAGGTGACCGCATAGCGGTCACGATCACCGCCACCGGCGACAGCCGTCTGTCCCCAGATCGAGCCATCCATGTAGCCCGCATCAGGGGTGTAGTCCCACTTCTGCTTGCCGAACTCGGCGACAAC
The DNA here is from genome assembly GCF_056756175.1 of Stenotrophomonas sp. STEN240. Lineage (NCBI taxonomy): Bacteria > Pseudomonadati > Pseudomonadota > Gammaproteobacteria > Lysobacterales > Lysobacteraceae > Stenotrophomonas > Stenotrophomonas sp. STEN240. The sequence goes on from NZ_JBRRBO010000030.1 coordinate 9,729, forward strand.
GGCGATGCCGGCATCGCCGCCGGGCAGCGTGAACAGGGATCCATTGGTTACCTGTGCACGCAGCATCGCGTCGGAGGTCTTGCTCTTGCTGGAAGCACGGCCGGTAAAGCTGGCGAATTCTTCCGGCGTGATCGGCGAGAAGAATGCGGCGTAGTTGGGCGTGTATACCGGGTAAGCACCATATAGCGGGTCTAGGCCCTGTTCAGCGCCGAGGACTCGATCAATGAAGAACTGATCAACCTTGTCTGCGTAACGGACGAAGCTGTTCTCGTCCAATTCGTACTTGGTGTAGGTGCCGCCGAAGTCGTAGTCCCAGTTGGTGCCTCCAAATACGCCTTTGGCGCCAAAGGTCACTCGGACGGATTCGCCCGTGTCTCGCGACATTGTATTGTTGAAACCGCCCGGGCCCATTTCTTCCGGTGCGAACGCGCGCTGCAGGTTCACCAGATCGCCAAGACTCGGGTCATAGTAGTAGCCGAAATCTGCACCCGTGCCCCACCACAGATAGCCGGATCCAGAGTGATATTTGGTCTGATCGTGGCTATAAAGAACATCGCCATAAAGCTGCAGGTTGTCGTTTACGTCGAAGGTGCCATGCAGATACGCCTGCGTGGAAGTCTTCTCGTTCATCAGCGTGCGGTAGCCTGCTGTGTTGAATGAACCACAGTAATATTCGTCGCCGAAACCGGGCCGCTGCTGCAGACCCTCGGTGCCGCCAAACAAGCCCTTCAGGTTTTCGCAGTTGTTTGGATCAGGGAATCGATAGCTGGTTTCGTAGCCAAGAACCACGAAATCTCGACTGGCCAGCGCGGGAGAATAACCGTCCGGATTGAACTGCTTGGTCAGATCGCGCTGGTAGCCCCAGATCGGCTTACGCTCTTCGTGCTGGATGCCGCCCAAGATGTTCACGCGACCATCAGCCGAAGTCCATCCATCGGCAATGCTGGCGCGGAAGCTTCCACCGCCACCCTCAGCATATCCACCACCGCGGATGGTCATCACCGTGCCATCCATGCTCTTTTTCAGGATGACGTTGATGACGCCGGCAATCGCATCTGAGCCGTAGAGAGAGGACTGTCCGCCCGGGAGGATCTCGATGCGTTCGATCAAGTCAACAGGAATGCCGCTGATGTTGTTGAACGTATCGCTGCCGTTGTAGAGGGCCGGATAGTTGGACATCGGCCGGCCATCGATCAGGTACTTGACGTAGCCCGGCGGCAAGCCGAACAAGCTGACTGTCTCCGCACCCTGGGTAAACGAGGCGGAGGTCTGTGCACCCTGCACGCCACCGGTCGACATTGAATTTTTCTGAAGAACTTCGGTGACCGAGCTGAAACCACGCGACTTGATGTCTTCAGCAGTGATGACCGTGACGGGGGTCGCGGTCTCGATCTGAGTCTGGGGGATGAGCGAGCCGGTGACCGTGACCTTGTCCAAGGTCTTGGCACTGCGCGCTTCATCCTGGGCCATCGCGGCGGCCGGGATCAAAACTGCGGTCAACAAGGCGCTGGTGAGCGCGCTGCGTTTGATGGAACTGCGCTTGTACGTCTTCACTGAAGTATGTCCCCTACTCAATCTGGAAGTTGTAGCCCCGGCAGTGCTTCAGGAGTTGTCTTGTTGACATCGGACAAGAACTGAAGGTGTTTTTGCCATGAACGTAACCTGACTTTAACGAACTAATTACGTCTGTGCACCAATTTTGTAAAAATCAGTCAATTGAAATGATGTAGAGGGGGGGGGGGGGCGGTGGCGCCCTGTGAGTTTTCAAGGCGGCCGCGCGCATTCAACCCTGGTAGACATTCAGCCATCCTCAAATTCGAGAGCATTTGAGAGATGGTGTGAGGTGGCTGGTTGCGACGGTTTTCACCGGGCTGGCGCAGTTGGCAAGGGTTCGCGGCGGAGTGCCGGGATCCAAGGCGGCAGATTGATCTCCCCGGGATGCATCTTCTGCTGTGAGAGAACCGATTATTCGAGGGCCCGTACTATCGCCGGGATCAAATCAGGGAAGGTGATACGAGCAGGTGATCCGCGCGCTTTGTCTGCAGCCCAACCGAGCACGAGTGCTGGCTCGAAACGCCTGGCATCGCGCCGGGTCCTTCGCTGGCGATTCCCAAAAAAAACAAGGCCCGGCGATTGCCGGGCCTTGTTTTCAACGCTTTTCAACTATTACTTACTGGAACTTGTAACGCAGGGACAGCATGAAGCGGCGGCCCAGCGAGTCGAGCACGTAGGGGAACGGGCCGACGTCGTCAGTGAGGTTGATGACCGCCAAGTTCAGGCGTGCATTCTCGGTGAAGCGGTAGCTGACGTTTGCATCCCAGGTGGTCCAGCTGTCGCGGACGAAGTACTGGCGGCTTTCCGGGGTGGCGACCAGACTGAACTGTGCGCTGCTGGTGTAGTTCGCCGCGAAGCCTGCGCTCCAGTTGCCGATCTTGTGCTGGGCGGTCCAGCGGAACTGGCGCTTCGGCTCAGTGAAGGTGCCGACCTGTTCCACGAACGGAACGTCCGCACTGGCGGCCTGACCACGGTTCTTCGGCATATAGCCGTAGAAGCCGAGGTCCAGGCGACCGAAACGGTCCATCTCCAAACGGTAGTCCACTTCGGCGGTCCAGCCGCGGAACATCAGGACCGGGCCGTTGCCGTACTGGGTCTTGATGTCGGTGGCGGCAGCGGTGACCGGGTCACGGGTAACCAGGCTGCAGAAGCGGTTTGCATTGGCGACGTCACTGGCGTTGAAGCTCGGGTTGTCGAAGCAGCCGGTGATGATGTCGTTCGGGCTGAGGGCGGTGATGACATCGGTGATTTCGATGTCGTACCAGTCAGCGGCGACGCGCAGGCCGTTGAGCCATTCCGGTGCAAAGACAATGCCGGCGGTCCACGACTCCGCCCTTTCGTTCTTCAGGCCGGTGTAGCCGTTGCTGGAGCCCAGCGTGGTCGTCGGCGAAGCAACGAAGGACGACGGGTTCACACTCGGGTAGGCAGCGAAGAATGCATTGCAGTTGTTGCGACGCACGGTCGGGTTGGCGCCGCCGCCGATCGATGCCAGGGTGCAGACTTCCGGAATGGCGTAGAAGGCCGGCTGCTGGTTGGTGTACAGCTCGGCAATCGACGGTGCGCGCATCGACTGGGTCTTGTTACCGCGCAGCTGGATGCCTGCGAACGGCTCGTACTGCAGGCCGTACGTGAATGCGGTAAAGCCACCAGCGACTGAGTTGTCGACGCGACGTACCTTGCCGGTGATGTCCAGGCGGTGCAGGCCCGGCAGGCCCCAATCCGGGTTGAACAGCGGCGCGAGGAACTCGGCGAACAGTTCATTGGTGTTGTATTCGCCGTGAGCGGACTGGATCGGCACCGAACGGCCCTGGCCCAGGCGCTGGTACTCGCTCGGGGTGAAGGAGCCTTCTTCGCGGCGGTGTTCATAACCACCGGCAACCGCGAACTCACCACCCGGCAGGTCGAACAGGCCGCCGGTAATGGAGGCGTTGATCACGGTCTGGCGGGTCTGTGCCTTGGCGACGGTGTTGGTGGAGACGTAGTCCAGTGCTTCGCGCGATGCCTGGTTTTCACCGAACAGGTTCAACGGACGGCAGGCGGCATCGACGGTGGTGCCGGCAGCGGCCGAGTCACAGACGATGTTGCCCGAAGCATCGCGCTTGACGTTGATGGCGTTGATGAAATTCTGCTGGATCAGGCCCGTGCCGAGGTAATCGAAGTCACCGCGGCCATGAACAACGCTGGCCTCCCAGTTGAAGTTGCGCTGGCCGATGTCGAAGTAGCCGTCGGCGCCGATGACAGCGCGGGTCAGACGGGTTTCAGTGCTCGAGTTGTTCATGCTCAGGTCGCGCGAGGAGCGCGACAGGCGGAACTGGGTGATGCCATTGTCAGCCAGGATCTTGCGCGACTCGGCACTCAGGTACGGGTTGTTGGCGTTGAACAGCAGGGCGCCGCTCAGGGCGCCGGTGCCGTTGTTGTTGGCGCGGCCGAACGAGATCGCGTTGTATACGTTCTGGTCCAGGGTTTCGCGTGCGGTGGCTTCGTAGCGGGACAGTTCGAAGAAGCCGCGCACGGAGTCGGTGAAGTCGAAGCTGCCGTTGGCATAAACGGTACGGCGCTCAAGATCAGCGATCAGCGGCAACGTCTCGTTCAGATTCAGGCCGTCGCCACCGGAGGCATTGCCGCCCGCATAGCTGGTACCCGGGTCGAACTCGACCAGGTTACCCGAGTTGTTGAACTGCCACAGCTTGTTCTGCGGACCGAAGCCGGCGATGGCGCCAAGCGGGTCGCGCTGATAGTTGGCGACATTTGGAACGATCAGACCGCCGAAGGTCATGCTGGCGATACGACGATTCTGGATCCAGACCTGATCGGCGATGCCGTCGGCCGGGCCGGTATTGAACGGAATGCCGCCGTCGATGCGGCCGTCGCTGCCCGGGGTGCGGCCCGGCTGCCACAGCGCTGCGTTGGCGGCGGTCGGGTTGGCCTGCAGGCTGTAGCCCTTGCGGTAGAAGTCACGCTGAAGGGCGTTGACGCCTTCGCTGTTGTCGAGCTCGGCTGCAATCGTGATGTTGCCGCGGTCGTCAGCGAAATTGGTGCCGAAGATGGCTGCCCACGAATAACGGTCGTTGTCGTGCTTGCTGGTGGTGCCGTAGCCCAGCTCGACTTCTGCGCCCTGGAACTTCTCGCGCAGGATGATGTTGGTCACGCCGGAGATGGCGTCGGAGCCGTAGGTTGGAGCACCGCCGACGCTCAGGTTTTCAATGCGGTCGACCATGATGCTCGGGATCGCATTCATATCAACCTGGATGCCTGAACCACCGCCTGCGCCGAAGATGGTCGGCGGGGTCGAGGTTACGTAACGGCGGCCGTTGACCAGGGTCAACAGGCGGTTGCTGCCCAGGCCGAAGCGGCTGGCAAAGTTCACACCGGCGCCGAAGCCGGCCTGGTCGCCACGCGAGCTGACACCGGCGGAAATGCCAGGCACCGTCGTCAGCGCGTCGATCAGGTTGGTCTGGCCATAGGCCTCCATGGTCTCGCGGTTTACAACAGCGGCGGGCTCAAGCGTGTCGAAGCCTGCGCGGTAAATGCGCGAGCCGGTGACCGTGATCCGGTCAAGCTGGGTGGCCTCCTTGTCTTCAGCAGTCTTTGCGGCCTCCGCTGCGGGAGTGTCCTGCGCGAAGGCGGGTCCGGCCACGGCTACGAAAAGTGCTGATGTCAGCGCCAGGCTCAGCGGGTGACGGCTGAGCGACTTGTGATTTGCCATTGAATCTCCCTCATGGAGTCGTTGTTGTCGGCCTTGGCTCGGCAAAAACAGGGCCTTCATCCTGGTTTCAAAAAAGTTTCATCTGCCGATAACTTTGGATTAACACACGGTTAACATTTTTAGTCAACGGTTAAGCTCCTGCTCATAAGTGCTTGAAATGCAAAATGAAATACCAATTTCAGTAAAGTGCCGCGGCGAATTCAGCAAAGCCGTCCCTGACCGTGGCTTTCTGCTTGACGCTATAGTTCCGGCCTAGTCTGGGAATGCGGGAGTCATGGTGGGCGGTTCGATCACATTGGGCGGTGCCCACAAAGTGCAGAAGGGGCTATCCCCCCATTCACGTATCCGCAATGTCATTGCGGTGGGCTCTGGCAAGGGCGGGGTGGGCAAGTCCACCACGGCGGTGAATTTGGCCCTGGCGCTGAAAGCGTTGGGTGCCCGGGTGGGTGTGCTGGATGCCGATATCTATGGGCCCAGCGTGCCGGCCATGCTGGGTTTGAGTGGGCGGCCGGAGAGCCCGGACAACAAATCCATCGAGCCGCTGCGGGCATTCGGGGTCGAGGCGATGTCGATCGGTTTCCTGATCGAGCCGGACTCACCGATGATCTGGCGTGGGCCGATGGCTACCTCGGCGCTGACCCAGCTGTTCAACGACACGCTGTGGGATGACCTGGATTTCCTGTTGATCGACCTGCCGCCCGGTACGGGCGACATCCAGCTGACGCTGTCGCAGAAGATCCCGGTCGCCGGTGCGGTGATCGTCACCACGCCGCAGGACATTGCCACGCTGGATGCGCGCAAGGCATTGAATATGTTCGAGAAGGTTGAAGTGCCGGTGTTGGGAATCATCGAGAACATGGCGGTGCATACCTGCAGCAACTGCGGCCATGTCGAGCATCTGTTCGGCGAAGGCGGCGGTCAGCGGATGGCCGAGCAGTACGGGGTGCCGTTGCTGGGCTCGTTGCCGCTGGACATCGGCATCCGTGAGCAGGGCGATGTTGGCGCACCGATCGTCGTTGCCCAGCCTGAGTCGGCAGCTGCGAAGGCCTATCTGGCAGCGGCGCAGCGGATGACCGAGGAATTGGCCAAGCGCCCACGCGCCAGCATTCCGATCCTGTCCTCGCTGACGTGAATCTGGCACCGGCAGGTGCCGGGATGGGGCCCGCGAATGCGGGCCCTTCTTATATATAGGCGTGGGAAAGGTGTGGGCGGCGAGGATTGGCTACGGCCCGGCGCCGGCTCTAAGCTAGAATCGACCACCCCCGGCCGCAGGCATGCTGCGGCACAACGTGAACAGGACCATTGAATGAGCATCAAGAGCGACCGTTGGATCCGCCAAATGTCCGAACAGCACGGCATGATCTCGCCGTACGAAGCCGGCCAGGTCAAGCAGGTGGACGGCCAGCGCATCGTCAGTTACGGCACTTCCAGCTATGGCTACGACGTGCGTTGCTCGCGTGAATTCAAGGTGTTCACCAACATCAACTCGACCATTGTCGACCCCAAGCACTTCGACCCGAAGAGCTTTGTCGATATCGAGGCCGATGAGTGCATCATCCCGCCGAATTCGTTCGCACTGGCGCGCACGGTGGAGTTCTTCCGCATCCCGCGTGACACCCTGGTGGTGTGCCTGGGCAAGAGTACCTATGCGCGGTGCGGCATCATCGTCAACGTCACCCCGCTGGAGCCGGAGTGGGAAGGTCATGTGACGCTGGAGTTCTCCAACACCACGCCACTGCCGGCCCGCATCTATGCCAACGAAGGCGTGGCGCAGATGCTGTTCTTCCAGGCCGACAAGGACGATGTCTGCGAAACCTCGTACAAGGATCGCGGTGGCAAGTACCAGGGCCAGACCGGCGTTACCTTGCCGCGTACCTGAGTGCTGCGGGCTGGAATGAAAAAGGCGCCGTCAGGCGCCTTTTCTTTATGCAGGATCCGGCGCAGCGGCTTACTTGCCGCGCCCGAACAACATGCCGATACCGACGGCAACCAGAATGGCCGGCCACCAGGTGGCGAGCATGGTGCCGATGTTGCCGTTGATCCAGCCAAGGTTCTTGGCCAGGAAGAACAGGCCAACGATGATCAGGATCAGGGCGGCGATCAGATTGGAGCGCATCGGCTTGCGGAGTCCGTAAGGGGAGAAGGTGCTTATCGTAGCCGCTGGCGCCAGATTTCGACACGTTCGGCCAGCACCTCCGGGTCGAAGCGCTGGGCCTTGCCATTGCCCCAGACCGGGCCGGGCCATGCGGCATCGTTTTCGTTGCGGCCAATCAGATGCACATGCAGCTGGCGCACGATATTGCCCAGGGCGCCGATATTGATCTTGCTGACATTGGGCTTGTGCTTCAGGTGCTGGGAGATCTGGTTGATTTCGGCCAGCAGCAGCCGTTGCTGGGCCCCGTCCAGGTCGATCCACTCGCTGGCCTCAGGCACGCGCGGCACCAGTACAACCCACGGAAAGCGGTCGTCATTCATCAGGCGGATCTGCGACAGGGGGCCGTCGGCGATCAGAACGCTGTCGGCGGCAAGGCGGGTATCAAGTACGAAATCGGACGTCACAACTTCGGTCATCGCAGGTTCTCGCTGAAGAAGGCCAAGGTGCGTTCGCGCGCCAAGTCGGCGCTGGGTGCGTGGTAGTGCATGCCGACCTCGCGGTTGAACGCGTGATCGGCTGGATACACATATACAGGCAAGTCGGGTTGCTTTTCACGGTGCGCTGCAACGGCGGCGGCCGGGATGGAGGCGTCCTGGTCGCCGAAGTGGAAGATCGCCGGCGCCTTGAACGGTGTATCCAGGAACGACACATTGCGCGCGCCGTAGTAGCTGGCCGACGGCAGGCCCAGGCGCTGCGCGGCCAGCATGGCGATGGTGCCGCCCCAGCAATAGCCGACGGTGCCGACCATGCCGTATTGCGCCAGGGTCGCGGCGGCGCTTTCCACAACGGTAACCGCGCGGTCCACGCCCAGTTCGTCGACCAGTGCCTTGCCGCGACTGACGCCGGCAGTGTCGTAGTCCAGCTGCAGGTCCGGCTCGATCAGGTCGAAGAAGGACGGCGCCAGCACCGCGTAGCCCTCGGCAGCGTACTGTTCGGCGACATGGCGGATATGCGCGTTGGCGCCGAAGATTTCCTGTATCACCACCAGCCCGGCGCGAGGGGTGCCTGCAGGCAGGGCCTGCCAGGCGCGGACGGCGCCGAGTGGGGTGGGGAGGGTGATCCAGTTGGGCATGGTGGGCTCCGGATTGAAGGGCGAAAAGCGGTGTTCCTTCTCCCGCTTGCGGGGGAAGGTGCCCGAAGGGCGGATGGGGGGAGCTTTTGGAGCGAAGGGTTTTGCTTGCTAGAGCCTCCCCTCACCCCAACCCCTCTCCCGTAAACGGGAGAGGGGCTCTAGTCAGTCATTCCCGCGATGAGACTGATTATCAGCTCTCTCACGTATTAAGCCAGCCGCAGGGCGAGGCTGCGCAGGCCCGGTATACTGGCCGGCTTTCCGGCCCTGCTGCCATTCCGGCCCGGCCCCAGGATTTCCAGATCATGTCCCAGCTGAACCCCAAAGTCGGCTTCGTCAGCCTTGGCTGCCCGAAAGCCCTTGTCGATTCCGAGCGCATCCTCACCCAGCTGCGGGTGGAAGGCTACGACATCGTGCCGTCCTACGACTCGGCCGACGTGGTGGTGGTCAATACCTGCGGCTTCATCGACTCGGCCGTTGCCGAATCGCTGGACGCCATCGGCGAGGCGATGAACGAGAACGGCAAGGTCATCGTCACCGGCTGCCTGGGCAAGAAGGGCGACATGATCCGCGAGCATTACCCGGATGTGCTATCGGTGTCCGGCCCGCAGGACTACACCACGGTGATGGAAGCGGTGCACGCAGCGCTACCGCCCAAGCACAATCCATTCGTGGACCTGGTGCCGGATTACGGCATCAAGCTGACCCCGCGCCACTACGCCTATCTGAAGATTTCCGAAGGCTGCAACCACCGTTGCAGCTTCTGCATCATTCCCTCGATGCGTGGCGATCTGGTGTCGCGCCCGGTCGATGAAGTGCTGCGTGAGGCCGAGCGCTTGGTGAAGGGTGGTGTGCGTGAGTTGCTGGTGGTATCGCAGGACACCTCGGCCTACGGCGTGGACCGCAAGTACGCGCCGGGCACCTGGCGCGGCAAGGAGTACGCAACGCGCATGAAGGCGCTGTGCGAGGGGCTGTCCGAGCTCGATGCCTGGACCCGTCTGCACTATGTCTATCCGTACCCGCACGTCGATGACGTGGTGCCGCTGATGGCCGAGGGCAAGATCCTGCCGTACCTGGACATCCCGTTCCAGCACGCAAGCCCGCGCATCCTCAAGCTGATGAAGCGCCCGGGTGCGGTCGACAAAACCCTGGAGCGCGTGTTGCGCTGGCGCGAGATCGCGCCGGACATCACCGTGCGTTCCACCTTCATCGTCGGCTTCCCGGGCGAAACCGATGCCGAGTTCGAGCAGCTGCTCGACTTCCTGGATACCGCCCAGCTCGACCGCGTTGGCGCCTTCGCCTATTCGCCGGTAGACGGTGCCACCGCCAACCAGCTGCCGGACCCGGTTCCCGAAGAAGTGAAGCAGGAGCGTCTGGCCCGTTTCATGGAAAAGCAGGCCGCCATTTCCGCCGCGAAGCTCGAAGCCAAGATCGGCAGCGTGCAGCAGTGCCTGATCGACGGCATTGAAGACGGCATCGCGGTGGCCCGTTCCAAGGCCGATGCGCCGGAAATCGATGGCCTGGTGCATATCCAGAACGCCGATGAGGCCAAGCTGCGGGTCGGCCAGTTCGTCGATGTCGAGATCACCGACAGCGATGAGCACGATCTGTTTGGCGATGCCATCGTCGATGCCAAGGCGGCCGCGCCGTTTGATCTCAAGGTGCTGTGACCTGCGCACTTGCCGCTGATGACGCCGGCTCAGGCCGGCGTCGTTTTCTGGCGCCACCGCGCGAGCAGGTGGCGCATCAGTGTTTTGAACAGCCCATATTTGGCGACTTTGCCAACTACACCGATCTGTTGGAGGGCGCCGACTGGCCGGGTATTGCTGCGCTCAACGCGCAGCTGGCCGTGCAGGGCAAGCAGTTCGTCATCCAGGACGAGGCCTTGCTTGGCGACGGACTGCACTACGAACAACGCATCGCCCAAGGGCGCATCGCCACCCGTGCGCAGAACTGGCATGACTTGTTCAATGCGCTGGTCTGGGCGCGCTATCCGGCGATCAAGTGCGCGCTCAATGCGCAGCAATGTCTGCATATCGCAGCGATGGGAACTGCGCAGCGCAACCGTGCGCAGGCTGCGCTGACCCAGTTCGACGAAACCGGCGTGATCGTGCGTGTCCGCGATGCGGACTTGCTGTCGGCATGGGATCGGCACGACTGGGCGACGCTGTTCGATCCGCGCTCGTGGCAGCGCGGCGATATCGCCATCTGCGCGCTCATCGGCCATGCCTTGCTGGAGCAGGCCTTGTTGCCCGGGCGCCTGCTGGTGGGCAAAAGCATCGTGGTGCTTGGCGAGGATGACGCGGCCTGCGTTGCCCGCGTCGCTGCGGCAATCGGTGAAGCTCAGCTGCTGGCCGAACCCTCCGAGCTGCGGCCATTGCCGCTGGCCGGCATTCCCGGTTGGCACGCGCCGCAGGATGCGGCCTTCTATCAGTCGTGCGACTACTTCCGCCCGCTGCGCGAGGGCCGAACGTACCCGGCCGCGCTCAGCCTTCGTAGCTGACGTCGAGGATGGCGAAGCGGGTCAGGCCGCTGGGCAGCTCCACCGCGAACTCATCGTCGATGCGCTTCTTCAACAGCGCCCGCGCCAACGGCGAATCGATACTGATCCAGCCGGCCGGTGCGTCGGTTTCGTCGGGGCCAACAATCCGGTAGACGACGGTCTGGCCCGAGTCGATGTTTTCCAGTTCCACCGTCGCGCCAAAGAACACCGCTTCCGGGTCGCTGGGCGTGGTGTCGACCACGCGCAGTGCTTCCAGGCGTTTGCTCAGGTAACGCACGCGACGGTCGATCTCGCCCAGCTGCTTCTTGCGGTAGGTGTATTCGGCATTCTCCGAGCGGTCGCCTTCGGCAGCTGCCGCCGCCAACGCCTTGACCACTTCCGGCCGCCGCTGCCGCCACAGCTCATCCAACTCGGCCTTGAGCCGGGCGTGGCCCTGCGCGGTGATCAGGGCGGTGCTTTTTTCTGCAGGGGGACGCCAGCGGCTCATTGCGGTCATGCATTGCGTGGATGCGGCATGGTAGCCGGGCTTGCTTGCGCAAGGCCAATCAATGGCTGAAGCTTCGCGTTCACCGACAAGGAAGTTTGGCCGATGTTGATCCTGCCGCTGCACAAGCCGCTGAACCTGAGCACCTTGCCGCTGGTGACGATGTTGCTGGTGCTGGTCAATGTCTATGTATTCTTCGGCTGGCAGGTGGACGACGAACACAAGGTGCAGGCGACGCAGGCCTGGTACCAGCAGTCGGGTCTGGCCGGCTACGAGCTGCCGGCCTACGAAAAACATCTGCGATTGACTGCGCAGCGCGATGCGCTGGCCGAGTTGGAAGCGCTGCCGGGGGAGGAGCGTGGCAGCTATGTGGGGATGGCGACCTTGAGCGATGTCAGCTTCCAAAAGGCGCTGCAACAGGGCGGCCTGTTCGAGTCGGAAGAACAGCAGGCAGAGTGGGCACCCTTGCGGCGTGAGTACCAGGCGCAGCTGGACCAGGTATTCACCCTGCGGCATATCCTGCGCAGCTCGGAATGGTCGCCGTGGCGGCTGTTGTCGGCGGCCTTCCTGCACGGCAGCGTGATGCATCTGCTGGGCAATATGCTGTTCCTGGTGGTCTTGGGTCTGCTGCTGGAAGGGGCGCTGGGTGGTTGGCGTTTCCTGGGGCTGTACCTGTTGGGCGCGGTTGGCTCCAGTGTTGCCAGTGTGTTGTGGCGCTGGGGCGAAGCGGGCGGTGGGTTGGGCGCGTCCGGTGCGATAGCGGCGGTGATGGGAGCGTTCTGCGTGGTGTGGGGAATGCGCCCGGTGCGGTTTTTCTATTGGTTCGGGGTGATCTTCGACTATGTACGGGCGCCGGCAATCTGCTTGTTGCCGTTGTGGTTGGGGTGGGAGGTATTCAACCTGCTGACCAACGACGAAGCCGGCATTGGTTTTGATGCGCATGCCGGTGGCCTGATCTGCGGCGCCGTGCTGGGTGGCGTGCTGGTGCTTACCCGGCAGACCCGCGATGACTATATGGCCGATGAAACCGAAGTGGCCGTCAACGATCAGCGTTGGCAGCAGGCCCAGCAATACATGGGGCGCCTGGATAATTCCGCCGCCGAGCGCGTGCTGGCGGAGTTGGCGACCGAACAACCGCAACGTCTGGATGTTGCACTGGCGCGCTATCGGGTTGCCGCCAACGCAGGCCGGTCAGCCGACATGCGTGCGCGCGCTGCCGATGTGCTGCGATTGGAGGCCGACGATACTGCCGGGCTAGCCGCGCAGCAGGCCATCATCAAACAGCTGCTTGCGGAGGACACAATCGCCGAGTTGGCGCCTGCTGCGTTTGAGCGCTGCCTCAAAGCCGGCTGGCTGCAGGAAGCCGAGGCGGTCTGGGAACAGGCCACCAAATTGCCCGGTGAAGCGCAGGCGCAGGGCTGGCTTCGTCTGGCCTTGCGGCATGGCGAGGCGCATGCCCATGCGCAGCGCCGGCGCCTGCTTGAATTGCTGCAGCAGCGTTTTGCGGCGACCCCGCAGGCCGGCAAGGCGCGGTTCCTGCTGGAGAACGACTGAGGGGTCTACCTCGGCGTAGACGAAGGTCCGGGGCGGATTGGCCCATGTTTTGTGCCGCATCGAATCTGCAGAGCCGACTTTTATCCGTAGCCCGGGTAAGCGCAGCGCACCCGGGAAGCAGGGATCTACGGGAAATCTCAAGTGTTCGCCAACAGCCCCGGGTGCGCTGCGCTTACCCGGGCTACGTTGACGATACGGTTCCGCTCAAGCGCGCCGGATCTCAGGCCGGGCTGACCTGCAGTGCGTTCTTGGCCGCCTCAAGCTTGCGGCGCTGCTCTTCGTCTTCGCAACGCTGCAGCGCCTCGTCGATCAGTTGCAGTGCTTCGGCGTCGCGGTTGTAGCGCTCGCCCAGCAGCAGAGCTGCCTGCAATGCCCACTGCGGCGCCTGCGGGTCGCGCGGCCAGGCCTTGAACATCGCTCGCAGGGTGTCCATCTGCAGCTGCAACTGGCCGCCCAGACGTGCGCGTTCGGCAAGCTGCGCGGCCTGCTGCGGTTCGGAGGGGGTGAAGTCCGCATCCACTTCCAGCATGTCGCGCAGGACGTTCATCGCTTCGCGTTCCTGCTTTTCGATCAGCAGGCGGTTGATGTACTGGCGGGCGTGCTCGCGCAGGGCATCGGATGCACCCTTGCGCCGAAGCAGGCGTTGATACAGCTCATGTACCTGCAGGCTCACCGCGCGGGAGCGCACCGAGCCGCGCAGGGCATCCAAAGCGGCATCAAGCTGGCCTTCGCGGACGAAATGTTCGGCCTCATCGAGCAGCTTCTGGTCCGGGTCATGCCGCAGCAGCGCGTCGTAGGCGCCTTCCGGTTCAAAGCCCAGTGCCTCGTGGTACTGATAAACCAGATAGCCCAGCAGATGGAAGGTGCTGAACAGGCCCCAGATGCTGAAGAAATTGAGCACCAGCTCGCCTACCACCGGCGGCATGAAGGTGTGCAGCCACTGGCCGGCGGTCAAGGCGCTGGCCTGGATGACGAACAGCAGCAGGAAGGCGGCCAGGTAGGGCCAGCCAATCCGCAGCGCAATGGTGATCGAGGTAGCGGGGTTGGCGGCATGGCGCAGGCTGCCGTCCATCGCCAGCGAGATCACACAGCCGGGCTGCAGCAGCACCACCGCGCCGAGCGTCAGCAGGCCAATCACCGGGCCGAGGAAGATCGCCACCGTCACCACGAAGACGCCCATCAGGATCATCAGGCCGAGCAAGCGGATGACGGTGCCGTCGCTGCTGCTGAGGGTGTTTTCGGGCGAGGCCATGCGGCCGTTGGCGGTTTCGCGCAGGATCTCGAACGAATAGCGGTAGATCGCCACCCAGATGATGATGCCGAGCAGCCAGCCTATGGCCGGCAACCAGGTCAGCAACGTGCACAGGGTGAGCGCGATCAGCGAATACAGCGCCGAGCCCCGTACCGGATAGAGCGTGATGGCCGGCAGTCGTTGCCAGAACGGTTGTGGGCGTTGCGCATTCGCGCCGCGCTTGCGGTCTTCCATGACATTCCCCCGAGAGTCAGGTGCCAATTGTGGCGCCTGCGATGCAGGGCCGGCAATGGGCCGGCCCTGGCGTGGCAGTCAGCGCTTGCCGCCGAAAATGCTGCCGAGGATGCCGCGCACGATCTGGTTGCCCAGCTTGGTGCCCACGGTGCGGGTGGTCTGTTTGGCCATGGTTTCGATCATGCCCTGACGGCGCTTGGTGCCGAAGATCGCATCCTTGATGCTCTGGCCGAAGCCGCCCTCCTGCTCCTCGTCCTGCTGACGGGTGCGAGCGGCAGGCGCTTTTGCCTGCTCGACGACCTTCTCCGCACGCTGCGCCAGCAGTTCGGCGGCCGATTCACGGTTCACGGCGTTGTCATAGCGGGTACCCACCGGGCTGCCGGCACGCACCTGGGCGCGTTCGGCATCGGTGATCGAGCCCATGCGGCAGCGCGGTGGGGCGATCAGGGTCTTCTGCACCGGTGCGGGAATGCCCTTGTCCTGCAGCGTGGACACCAGCGCCTCGCCGGTGCCGAGCTGCGACAGGGTGGCGACTACATCGAGCTTGGGGTTCTGCACGAAGGTCTCTGCCGCCGTCTTGACCGCCTTCTGGTCGCGCGGGGTGAAGGCACGCAGGGCGTGCTGCACGCGGTTGCCGAGCTGGCCAAGGATGTTGCCGGGCACGTCATCCGGGAACTGCGAGCAGAAGTACACGCCCACGCCCTTGGAGCGGATCAATCGCACTACCTGCTCGATGCGCTGCACCAGCGCTGGCGGTGCATCGTCGAACAACAGGTGGGCCTCGTCGAAAATGAAGACCAGCTTGGGCTTTTCCAGGTCTCCCACTTCCGGCAGCTGCTCGAACAGCTCGGACAGCAGCCACAACAGGAAGGTGGAATACAGGCGCGGCTTGAGGATCAGCTGGGCGGCGGCAAGGATGCCGATCACGCCGCGGCCGTCGTGATTGACCCACATGATGTCGGCCAGTTCCAGCGCCGGCTCGCCGAAGAAGGCTTCGCCGCCGTCCTGCGACAGGCGCAGCAGCGAGCGCTGGATGGCGGCCACCGACTGCGCGCTGACCAGGCCGTATTCGGTGGAGATGTCCTTGCGCTCCTCGGCCACCAGGCCGAGCAGGGCGCGCAGGTCGTCCAGGTCGAGCAGCAGCAGGCCACGGTCATCGGCCAGCTTGAAGACGATGTCGAGCACGCCGGACTGGGTGTCATTGAGCTCCAGGATGCGCGCGAGCAGGGTAGGGCCCATTTCGCTGACGGTGGTGCGCACCGGGTGGCCGAGCTTGCCGTACAGGTCCCAGAACACCACCGGGCTGGCCGCTGGCGCAAAACCATCGACGCCGATCTCGGCCGCGCGCTGGGCCAGCTTTTCGCCGCCCTCGCCAGCGACCGCAAGGCCAGCCACGTCGCCCTTCACATCGGCCATGAATACCGGCACGCCCAGCCGTGAAAACCCCTCGGCCAGCGTCATCAGCGTCACCGTCTTGCCAGTGCCGGTAGCGCCGGCCACCAGGCCATGGCGGTTGCCGAAGCGCGGGAGCAGGGTGACGGCGATGTCGTCGGTGACGCCTTTGCCGAGCAGGATCGGGTCCATGGAGGCACTCATTGATGAATGAAGGGGGGATTCTAACGGCCGACTGTATCGCTGCGGTGGCAATGTTGCCCCCGGGTCTGTCTGCCAGCTACCCTGCCTCACCTTTGTCATGCAGTGCTGCTGATGCCCGTATCCCTGTTATCCGCTCGTCCTTGGTCGTTGTTGCTGGCGACCTCGTTGTTGACCGTGGTTCCGGCCGCCCATGCGATCTCGGCCCGGGACAAGGTCAAGGTGGATGCCATCGAGGCGCGGATGACGGTGGCGGAAAAACGTTACAGCGACGCGCTGGTGCTGGTTGCCAACGCCGACCCCAAGGGCGCCAGCGAGGGCGATGCCGCGCTGGAAGACATGGAAGACGTGATCAGCGCCTGTATCGCGCAGAAGGGTTGCCAGGTCAGCAATCTGCTGGCCACCTACAAGCGCCTGCTCAAGCAGCGCGCCGACGCCAGCAACAGCGCCGAGGGCGACGATGGTGGTCCGCTGGAAGCCGATCCCGACCATATCGCACCACTGGTAGCCGATGTGCCTGAAGCGGCACGCGCGGCGGCCCTGCTCAATGATCACCGCCACGCCTTCGATGAGATGGTCGAGTACAACCCGGCCATCCAGGCCGGCATCCGCCGTTGGCTCACCGACATGCGTCCCTCGCTGCTGACCAGCTACGAGAACTACATGAACCTGCGCGCGGTGATGTGGCCGGAGTGGGAAAAGGACGCGCTGCCTGAGGCGTTGTTGTTCGGCATCATGGCCAAGGAATCCAACGGCCGCGTCCATGCGTCGTCGCGGGTGGGGGCAGCGGGCCTGATGCAGTTCATGCCGGCCACCGGCCGCCGCTTCGGGCTGGGCCCGGATGGTACCGGCTTCGACACTCGCTTTGATCCGCGCAGTGCCGCCAGTGCCAGCGCCGATTACATGAACGAGCGCATGCGCGGGCTGAACAAGAACATCGAGTACGCCTTGGCCGCCTATAACGGGGGCGAAGGTCGCGCCGCGCGCATCTACCGCGAGACCGGCGGCCAGAGCTTCTGGACCGACACCTCGTACAACCAATTCCCAGGCGAAACCAAGGACTACGTGCCGATGGTGATCGCCGCGGCGTGGATCTTCCTGCACCCGCAGCAGTACGGCGTGGAGTTCCCGAAGATCAACGCGCAACCGGCGACGATCCGCCTGGCCAAATCCACCACCATCTATGAGCTGACCATCTGCCTGGGCAGCACCGGCACCCGCGACGGTTACATGCGCGCGCTGCGCAACCTCAACCCGCGCTATGAAGCCGATGGTTGGATCCCGTCGGGCACCACCATCAATGCCACCACCCGCATTGCCGGCCTGTACAACCGCTACTGCGTGAGCGGCCCGCGTGCCGATCTGGCGCGTGCGTTGATCACCGCCGACCTGAATGCCGCGATCAAGCGGCCCTCGGCGGCGAGCTTTACCGGCAGCGTGGCGGTGGGTGATGTGCAGGCGATGCAGGCTGCGCAGGCCGTCGCGCCGGTAACCGCTCCGGTGGCTGCGCCGCGGCCGGCGACGCCTGCACGACGTGCCGCGCGCAGCTACAAGGTTGCCAGAGGCGACACCCTCGGCGGCATCGCCAACCGCTTCCAATGCGAACTGCCGGCGTTGGCGCGCGCCAATGGTCTGCGTGCACCCGCGTATGCACTCAAGCCCGGGCAAAGCCTGAAGCTGGAAGGCTGCGGCCGTTGAACAAGAAGGGCGCCGCAAGGCGCCCTTCTTGTATGCGCGCGCTGTGTTTTTTGTGGGAGCGGCGTAAGCCGCGAAGCAGGTGGATCGCCAGATCCCAGCAATAGCACCCGCCTTGTAGGAGCGGCGTAAGCCGCGAAGCAGATGGATCGCCAGATCCCAACGCTGCCGCTCGCGGAGGAAATGCCAGCTTCGCGACTGACGTCGCTCCTACAAAACCCAGGTTGCCTGTGGGAGCGGCGTGAGCCGCGAAGTAGAGGGGTCATCAGATCCCAACACTGCCGCTCGCGGAGGAAATACCAGCTTCGCGGCTCACGTCGCTCCCACAAAAGCCAGGTTGCCTGTAGGAGCGGCGTAAGCCGCGAAGCAGATGGAGCATCAGACCCCAACGTTGTCGCTAGCGGAAGAAACACCAGCTTCGCGACTGCCGTCGCTCCTACAAAAGCCAGGTTGCCTGTGGGAGCGGCGTGAGCCGCGAAGCAGTGGGGTCATCAGATCCCAGCACTGCCGCTCGCAGAAGAAACCCCAGCTTCGCGACTGACGTCGCTCCCACAAAAGCCGGGTTGCTTGTGGGAGCAGCGTAAGCCGCGAAGCAGATGGATCGCCAGATCGCAGCGTTGTCGCTCGCGGAGGAAATACCAGCTTCGCGACTGACGTCGCTCCTACAAAAGCCGGGTTGCCTGTGGGAGCGGCGTTAGCCGCGAAGCAGATGGGTCATCAGATTGCACAAGCCCGGGGCGCTGGTGCGATCCGGGCTTCGCGGCTTACGCCGCTCCTACAGGAGGGCGCCGCTCCTGCGATCAGTCCTGCTTCTCAGCGCAGCTTCGCCAGCGGCTGGCCCAGTTGCACCGGGCTTTCGGCCTTCAATGACGGATCAAAATCGGCCACCCCCGGCGGCAGCAGCACGATCACCGTGGAGCCGTAGTTGAAACGCGCCATCTCGGCAAAGCGTTCCAGGGTGATGCCCTTGCCGCGCCAGTCCTTGCGGGTGATGCGGTCGCCGTACGCCGGGATTTCCTCGCCACTCCACACCGTCTCCACGCCGCTGACCAGCAGCGCGCCGACCATCACCTGCACCATCGGCCCGAAATCGGTGTCGAAATGGCAGACCAGGCGTTCGTTGCGGGCGAACAGGCGCGGGACGTTGGCCACCGCATCGGTGCCTACGCTGAACAGGCGGCCGGGTACATGCACGGTTTCGCGCAGGGTGCCGGTCCAGGCCATGTGCACGCGGTGATAGTCGCGCGGTGACAGGTAGACGGTGGCGAACAGGCCGTCGTTGAACGGCAGTGCATCGGCAGCATCGCCGAGCAGCTCGGCGGCGGTGAATGACTGGCCCTTGGCCTGGAAGATGCGGCCATCTTCAATCGGCCCCAACTGGCTGATGCGGCCATCGGCCGGCATGGTCAGGGTGCGCGGATCGGCGGCGGGTACGCGCGCGCCCGGCTTCAAGGCGCGGGTGAAGAAGGCATTGAAGCTGGGGTAGCTGCGCGGGTCCGGGTTGGCCGCTTCGCCAAGATTGACATTGAACTTGCGCGACACGGTGTCGATCAGCCAGCGCGAGATGCGCGGGTTCTGCGAATAGGCCAGCGAGCGGGCCATCGACGACAGCAGGCGGTGCGGCAATACGTAGGTGAGGCGTGTAACCAGACTCATGGTGCGGATTTCTCGGTCAGCTTGATCAGGTCGCTGGCAATTGCCTGCGGGTTGAACGGGGGACGCATCAGGCCGGCCAGGCGCCCCTGCGGGTCGAGCACGGCGATGCTGGCGGAGTGATCCATGCTGTAGTCGTCGGGGTTCTGCTCGAAGTGCTTGCCGGGGGCTTTCTGGAACACCATGCCCAGCGAGGTGGCAAAACGCTCCAGCGACGGCACATCGGCGGTGGCGGCGAGGGTGTCCTTGTGGAAGGCATGGGCGTACTCGCCCAGGCGGTTCGGGGTGTCACGCTCGGGGTCCACCGACACCAGTACCACGCGCGGGCGCAGGCTGTCGGGGATGGCTTCCCACTGCTTCTGGGCCTGGGCCAGCTCGGTCAGGGTGGTGGGGCAGACGTCCGGGCAGGAGGTGAAACCCAGGAATACCAGGGTCCAGTGGCCGCGCAGCTCACCGGGGATCAGGCGGGTGCCGTCGGACTGGGCCAGATCGAACTCAGGCAGGGTGCGCGGGGTGCCGTAGAACAGGATGCTGCTGGCCTCCTGGCTGCCCTTGGCGGACGGCCCGAAGACCTTCTGCGCCAACAACAGGCCCAGGCCGGCGGCCAGGGCGATGGCCAGGATGATGCCGGTATTTCGATTGAACATGAGCGCGGGCTTCCGTTCGGGTACTGCGGCTGGACGGGGCGTCAGCCGTGGGCGGGATACGGGAGTGTAGGGGATTGCAGGCGTATACCCCGCCAACTGGCCGGTGTTTGGCCGCCGTTTGCGGGCCATTGCCGAAGTTTCGGCTGCAACTGGACAATCAATATACCGGTCAGGTGCCTATAATCGCAGACCTTTCAAGTATTTCCGTATTGCCATGACTGCCGAAGCGGCCGCTGAACTCAAAACGATCGTCGATCTGATCCGCTACGGCGCAAGCCGTTTCAATGCTGCTGGCCTGAGCTTTGGCCACAGCTATGACAATGCCCTGGACGAGGCGACCCAGCTGACCCTGCACAGCCTGCACCTGCCACCGGACCTGGGCCCGGCCTATGGCACGGCGCGGGTGCTGCTGGAAGAACGGCAGCAGGTGCTGGCGCTGTTCCAGCGCCGCATCGACGAGCGTCAGCCGGCTGCCTACCTGACCGGTGAGGCCTGGTTCGCGGGCTTGAGCTTCAAGAGCGACGCGCGCGCGCTGGTGCCGCGTTCGCCGATTGCCGAGCTGATCCTCAATGGCTTCGAGCCGTGGCTGGCCGGTCGCGACGTCACCCACGCGCTGGACCTGTGCACCGGCTCGGGCTGCATCGCCATCGCCATGGGCCATTACTACCCGAACTGGCAGGTGGATGGCAGCGACGTCAATGACGCCGCGCTGTCGCTGGCGGTCGAGAACAAGGAGCGCCTGCTCGCCCACAACGTCGAGCTGGTCAAGAGTGACCTGTTCACCGGGCTGCAGGGCCGCGTCTACGACCTGATCGTGACCAATCCGCCTTACGTCACCAATGACGAGACCGACGCGCTGCCGAAGGAATACCAGCACGAGCCGGACCTGGCGCTGCGTGCCGGCGACGACGGCCTGGACCTGGTGCTGAAAATCCTGCGCGACGCGCCGGACCATCTGAGCGAAGACGGCCTGCTGATCTGCGAAGTAGGCGATTCCCAGCAGCACCTGGAGAAGCTGCTGCCGGAGGTCTACATGTCCTGGGTCGAGTTCAAGGTCGGGCAGATGGGTATCTTCGCTGTCGAAGCGGCCGAGCTGCGTGCACACCATGCACGCATCGCCGAGCTGGCTGCCGCACGTCCCTGACTCATGCTTACGCCGTCACTCCGCCCAGGCAGGGTGACGGCAACGGCCAGCGCAACTGCAAGAGCACAACGGCATTGAATACATTCGGACAACTTCTTCGCGTCACCACCTTCGGTGAATCCCACGGGCCGGCCATCGGCTGCGTGATCGATGGGTGCCCGCCCGGCCTGGAAATCTCGCCCGAAGAATTCGCCCACGACCTGCAGCGCCGCGCCACCGGCAAGAGCCGCCATACCTCGGCCCGTCGTGAGGCCGACGAGGTCGAGATCCTGTCCGGTGTGTACGAAGGCCGTACCACCGGCACGCCGATCGCACTGCTGATCCGCAACACCGATCAGCGCAGCAAGGATTACAGCAACATCGCCCAGCAGTTCCGGCCGGGCCATGCCGACTACAGCTACTGGCAGAAGTACGGCATCCGCGATCCGCGCGGCGGTGGCCGTTCCTCGGCGCGTGAAACCACCATGCGCGTGGCCGCTGGCGTCGTCGCCAAGAAGTGGCTGCAGCAGCGCCACGGCGTCAGCGTGCGCGGTTACCTGTCGCAGCTGGGCGAAATCACCCCGGCCGGTTTCGACTGGAGCGCGGTCGAAGAGAACCCCTTCTTCTGGCCCGATGCCGCCCAGGTGCCGGCGCTGGAAACGTATATGGATGCGCTGCGCAAGTCCGGTGATTCGGTCGGTGCGCGCGTGACCGTGGTGGCCGATGGCGTGCCGCCGGGCTGGGGTGAGCCGATCTACGGCAAGCTCGATGGCGACATCGCCGCCGCGCTGATGAGCATCAACGCGGTCAAGGGCGTTGAAATTGGTGATGGCTTTGCCAGCGCTGCACAGAAGGGCACCGAGCACCGTGACCTGATCACGCCGCAAGGCTTCCAGTCCAACCACGCCGGCGGCATCCTCGGTGGTATCTCCACCGGTCAGCAGATCGTCGCGGCGATGGTGCTCAAGCCCACCTCCAGCCTGCGCCTGCCGGGCGCCACGGTGGATACGGCGGGCAACGCGGTGGATGTGATCACCACCGGGCGTCACGATCCCTGTGTCGGCATCCGCGCCACTCCCATCGCCGAGGCGATGCTGGCACTGGTGCTGATGGACCAGGCCATGCGCCATCGCGGCCAGTGCGGTGATGTCGGCGACATGAGCCCGCGCATTCCCGGT
Organism: Stenotrophomonas sp. STEN240; assembly: GCF_056756175.1. NCBI lineage: Bacteria > Pseudomonadati > Pseudomonadota > Gammaproteobacteria > Lysobacterales > Lysobacteraceae > Stenotrophomonas > Stenotrophomonas sp. STEN240. The sequence continues at coordinate 32,129 of NZ_JBRRBO010000030.1, forward strand.
CAGCTCGATGGCTGATCGGCGGCCCCGCGTCTGGATATCGCAGCCCCTGTTCGACGATACCGTCGCGCAGCTGGCGGCGTACTGCGACGTGGTTGCCACCGAACAGGTCAGCGCCCACAGTGCGGCCGAGCTTGCCGCGCAGCTGGCCGAGGTCGATGGCGCGCTGGTCACCCTCAACGACCGTATCGGCGCTGCGGAAATCACCAACGCGCTGGCGTTGAAGATGATCGCCAATGTCGGCGTCGGCTATAACAATCTGGATATCGGCGCGCTGAGCGCGGCCGGTATCGTTGCCAGCAATACCCCGGACGTATTGACCGAAACCACCGCCGACCTCGGCTTCTCGTTGTTGATGGCAGCCGCGCGTCGCATCGTCGAATCTGATCGTTGGCTGCGCGACGGCAACTGGGGGCAGTGGTCTTTTACCACCATGCTCGGTGCCGATCTGCACGGCAGCACCCTGGGCATCCTGGGCATGGGCCGCATCGGCCAAGCCATCGCGCGGCGCGGCCACCATGGCTTCGGCATGAAGGTGCTGTACCACAATCGATCACAGCTGCCTGCGGAGCAGGAGCAGGCGGTGGGTGCCCGTTATGTCGGCTTCGACGAGCTGCTGGCCGGCGTCGATCACCTGATTCTGGTGTTGCCGTATACCGCGCAGAACCATCACATCATCAACGCCGCTGCACTGGCACGGATGAAGCCGACCGCCACGCTGGTGAACATCGCCCGTGGCGGCATCGTCGATGAGCTGGCGCTGGCCGACGCGCTGGCCCATGGCCGGCTGGCATCGGCGGCACTGGACGTATACGAGAACGAGCCGAACGTGCGCCCGGAGCTGCTGGCCCTGCGCAACATCGTGCTGACCCCGCATATCGGCAGCGCGTCGCTGGCCACGCGCCGGGCGATGGTGCAGGTGGCGGTGGACAACCTGCTGGCTGGCCTGGGCATCGGCCCGGATGCAGGCAAGCCAGCCAATGCCATCAATGCCGAGCTGCTCGGCGATGGCGCCGCGCGCATTGCCGCGGCCGGCAAGAAAATCGACGACAAAAAACGATAGGGAGCCTCCCAGGCCGTGTGCTGGAGGTTCCCCGAACCTGGATCGATGTGTGTCTCCCCCCTCTTATTCTTTCGAGTATCTCCATGAGCAATGAAGCCCGTCGTTTCCATGTAGCCGTTGTTGGCGCCACCGGCGCTGTCGGCCAGACCATGCTGTCCATCCTGGCCGAGCGCAAGTTCCCGATCAGCAAGCTGACCCTGCTCGCCTCCGAGCGTTCGGCCGGCCAGCAGGTTGATTTCGAAGGCCAGAAGATCACCATCCAGGAGCTGGCCACGTTCGATCCGGCCGGTGTCGAGATTGCACTGTTCTCGGCAGGCGGCGGTATTTCGAAGGAGTTCGCGCCCAAGTTCGCCGCTGCCGGCGCGGTGGTGATCGATAACTCGTCCACCTTCCGTTACGACGATGACGTGCCGCTGGTGGTGTCCGAGGTCAACCCGGAAGCCGCCAGGAACCGTCCGCGCGGCATCATCGCCAACCCGAACTGCTCGACCATGCAGCTGATGCCGGTGCTGGCGCCGATCCACCGCGAGTACGGCATCGAGCGCATCAACATCGCCACCTACCAGTCGGTGTCCGGCGCTGGCCAGACCGGCATGGAAGAGCTTGGCAAGCAGACCGCGCAGCTGCTGGGCTTCCAGGAGATCGAGCCGACCAAGTTCCCGGTGCAGATTGCCTTCAACCTGATCCCGCATATCGATGAGTTCCTCGACAACGGTTTCACCAAGGAAGAAATGAAGCTGGTCTGGGAAACCCGCAAGATCCTCGGCGACGACAGCATCCTGGTGAACCCCACCGCGGTGCGCGTGCCGGTGTTCTACGGCCACTCCGAGGCGGTCAACATCGAGACCAAGAAGAAGATCACCACCGAACAGGCGCGCGAGCTGCTGGCTGCGTCGCCGGGTGTGAAGGTGGTGGACGAGCGCAAGGCCGGTGGCTATCCGACCCCGGTCACCCATGCCTCGGGCACCGACCCGGTCTACGTCGGCCGCATCCGCGAGGACATCTCGCACCCGCGTGGCCTGAACATGTGGGTGGTGGCTGACAACATCCGCAAGGGCGCCGCACTGAACGCCGTGCAGGTCGCCGAACTGGTCGCCAACGGCGGCTGATGGTCCCAACGACGCCGGCTTGATGCCGGCGTCGTCGTATCTGGGCGGTACAGCGGTATTCGAAAGCCGGGCCAGCCGTTATATTGGCCGCCATGAAACTATGGGGCAGGGGCGCGATGCGCTCATTACAAGGCGTGCTGGTCCTCGGCCTGGCGCTGTTCAGTAGCGCAGCGATGGCATTGGGGCTGGGCAATATCCGCGTCCTGTCCAAGCCGGGGCAGCCGTTGGTGGCTGAAATCCCGGTCATCACCAGTGATCCTGGCGAACTGGACAACGCCAAGGCCGGCCTGGCCTCCGCGGCCACGTTCGAACGTGTTGGGCTGGCGGCCCCCACCGGCCTGGTCGGTGAGCTGCAGTTCCAGTTCGTGCAGGACCGCGATGGGCGCGCAGTGATCCGCGTCACCAGCGCACAGCCGGTGCAGGTGGCATCGGTAGGCTTCCTGATCGAAGTGGATTGGGGCCAGGGCCGCCTGGTGCGTGAATATTCCGCCTTGGTTGCCGCGCCGGAGGCCGCAACCGTGGTCGCCGAGCCGATGATCGAAGCGCCGGCAGCGGCACAGTCCAATCTGATCGTACGCGAACCGCAACAGCAGCCCGAACAGCTTCCGGAGGCGCCGCCAGCCGCTGCTCCCCGTGCAGCGCCGGCAGCGGCACAGCCGGCGCCGGTAGCGTCGGCGCCGCGGTCCGCGCCAGTGATGCAGGCTGATGGCCAGCTGGCGCCGGTACAGCGCGGGCAGAGCCTGTCGCAGATTGCCCGCGAGCTGTCGCGTGACAGCGGCGCCTCGTTGAACCAGACCATGGTCGCGCTGATGCGCGCCAATCCGGAAGCCTTCATCCGCGGCAACATCAACCTGCTCAAGCAAGGGGCGGTGCTGCGTACCCCGGCACAGGAAGAGCTGGCACGGGTAGATGCCGCCGAGGCGCGCGCCATCGTGCGTGACCAGACTGCACAGTGGCGGCAGGCACGCGCGCCGATTCCACAGCCGGCGGTGGCGGATGCGGCGGCAGCTGCGCCTGCCGCGGCCGCACGCCCGGCTGCAACTGCGGCCGGCGCAAGTGGCGCACGCTTGGAAATCGCCCCGGCCGTGGCCGGTGCGCAACAGACCGCAGGAATGACGACCGGCCTCGATGCCGGTGGCGAGGGTGACATGTTGGCCAACGAACAGCTGCAGCAAGCCAAGGAAGAACTGGCCACGCGTGATGCGGAGCTGCAGGAGCTGCGCGATCGCGTTGGCGAACTGGAAAATCTGCAGAAGCAACAGCAGACGCTGATTGCGATGAAGGATTCGGACCTGGCTGCCGCCCAGCAGCGTCTGGGCGAGGCCGCCAAGCGTGATGGCGCAGGCTCGTTCGGCTGGGTGTGGTTGGGTTTGGCGCTGGTGCTGCTGGGTGCGCTTGGTTGGTGGCTGAGCCGCCGCCGCAAGCCGTTGCCGCCGGCACCGCGCAGTGATTCGGTGGCGGAAAATCTTGCCGCGACGATGCCGGTGATGGGCGTTGCGGCCGTGCAGGGGCCGTGGGAGACGGAGGCCGCCGAGGAAACCAGCGACCTGGCCGAGCCACATGCCCTGGCTGAAGACACCATGCCAGCGGCACAGCCGCAAGCCTACGAAGAGCCGATGCCGGCCTGGCTCAAATCCAGCCCACCGGCACGTGTCGAACCGGTCGTCCCGGTTGTCGCCCCCAAGGTCGAGCACAAGCCGGTGCTGTTGTTCGAAGCCTCGCGTCAGAACGATGTGCTGCCCGAGCCGGCCGCGACTCGGCCTGAGCCTGCGGCAGCGGACGAGGCCAGCTGGTTGGCCGGTGACATGGCAGCGGTGACGCCCTTGAATCCGGCGCCTGCCGGCCGCGAGCGGCTGGAGCTGGCCATCGCCTATCTGGACCTGGGTGATGCCGAAACCGCGCGCACCCTGCTCAATGAAGTGGCCGCCAGCGCAGATCCGCTGGCGCGCAACGAAGCATTGGAACTACTTGGCCGCATGGCTTGAGGGAGACGGCAAAGATGAAGCGCGAGCGCCGGATTGACTATGTGGAATTCGCCTCGCGTGACCCGGCGGCCAGCCGCGGGTTCTTCGAGCAGGTATTTGGCTGGCAGTTCGAAGACTACGGCCCCGACTACACCGCGTTTGACGATGGCGAGCTGCAGGGTGGGTTTTTCCGTGGGACCCCGCTGACCGCAAGTGCCGGCGCGCCGTTGATCGTGCTGTATGCCGCACAGCTGGAGCCCGTGTTGGCCGTGGTTGCCGCGCACGGCGGCGACGTGGTCAAGCCGATCTTCACCTTCCCGGGTGGCCGCCGCTTCCAGTTCATCGAGCCCGGTGGCAATGAACTGGCCGTGTGGTCCGAGCGCGACCACGACTGAGTGGTTGCCGGACCCGGCGGCCCAACAAATCAAGAGGTTCAAACATGCGTTACGCGCTGGGCGTGGAATACGACGGCAGCGAGTTCAAGGGCTGGCAGCAGCTCGGTGAAAGCGGCTGCGCCAGTGTCCAGGCCACCTTGCAGGACGCATTGTCCTCGGTAGCTGACACCCCGATCAGCGTGGTCTGCGCCGGGCGTACCGACGCCGGTGTGCATGGCGAATGCCAGGTGGTGCACTTTGACAGTGATGTCGAGCGCAGCCCGCGCAGCTGGGTGCTGGGCACCACCACGCGGTTGCCAGCCTCGGTCTGCGTGCGTTGGTGTGTGCCGGTGGCGGACGATTTCCATGCGCGCTTTTCGGCCAGGGCACGGCGCTATCGTTATCGCATCCTCAACCGCCAGGTGCGGCCGGCGTTGTACCGGCAGATCCTGAGCTGGGACAGGCGTCCGCTGGACGCCGATGCGATGCACCGGGCCGCGCAGGCCCTGCGGGGCGAGAACGATTTCGGCGCCTTCCGCAGTGCGCAGTGCCAGGCCCTGCATGCACGCCGCGAGCTGCAGTCCATTGCCATCCATCGGCAGGGCGAAGTGGTTGAGGTCGAGGTCCAGGCCAATGCCTTCCTGCATCACATGGTGCGCAACATCGTTGGCTCGCTGCTGATGGTGGGAGCAGGGGAGAAGCCTGAAAGCTGGATCGGGGAGTTGCTGGCAGGGCGTGATCGCAATCTGGCCGGTCCAACTGCGCCGCCGCAGGGGCTGGTATTCGTCGGTCCGCTGTATGCTGGCAGCTGGAAACTGCCGGACGAGGTGACACTGTGAGCCGTACGCTGTTTCGTACCCGCATCAAGTTCTGCGGCATGACCCGTGCCGGTGACATCCGTCTTGCCAGCGAGCTGGGCGTGGACGCCATTGGTTTCATCTTTGCCAAGGGCAGTGCGCGCCGGGTGGCGCCCTCCGAGGCGCGTGCCATGCGCCAGGCAATTCCACCCATGGTCGAGGTTGTGGCCTTGTTCCAGCAGAACAATCGCGAGGAAGTGCGCGAGGTGTTGCGCGCGGTACGGCCAACCCTGCTGCAGTTCCATGGCGACGAGGACGATGCGTTCTGCCGCAGTTTCAACATGCCTTATCTGAAGGCGATCGCGATGGGCGGGCGCACCGAGGTCACCGCCCGTGGCTTGCAGCAGATGTACCCGCATGCCGCCGGCTTTCTATTCGACAGCCATGTGGCCGGGGGCAGCGGCGGCACCGGTGTTGCGTTCGACTGGGCGCAGATTCCACCCGGCGTGCACCGCCCCTATCTCTTGGCCGGTGGTATCCGCCCGGAAAACGTGCACGACGCCATTCTGGCCACCCAGCCCTGGGGCGTGGATGTGTCCAGTGGCATCGAGGCCGCGCCCGGGCTCAAGGACGGCTACAAGATGCGCCAGTTCGTGGAAGAGGTGCGCCGCGCCGACACCCAGCCCGAGCAGGACTGAATACGCCTGCCGCACGTATTTGCGTGTTGCAGCCGCTATCAGGGCGACGTGCGGCACATTTGGGACGTTGCCGGCCGGTCATGTCAGGGTTGATTCCCTTATGATGGGGATCTCGGCGACAAGCACGGATGCCTGCGGGTCGGGGATGTAACTGCACCGGCCTCAGGGCTGGGGCGGATCCCGCAAAGGCAGCTGGGCGCCACAAGGAAAGTGTGCATGGCGGAGTTTCTGGAAGTAGCGCTATCGTTTCCGACGTTGCCTTACAGCGTCGTGCTTTGCTTTGCGGTCATCTACTGGATGCTTGCCGCCACTGGCATTGTTGACGACGACGGTGGCATCGGTAGCGGCGATGGGGCGGATTTTCATTCCCATGGTGGCGAGCACGGTGCCAGCGGTATTTCCGCGATGTTTGCCCGGCTCGGGCTCGGCGGTGCACCGACCATGCTGGTGGTGCTGCTGCTGGCCTTCTTCGGCTGGACCATCACCTATCTGGTACAGCTCTTTTTCCTGCAGTCCTTGCCGGCCGTGTTGCGTTGGGGCATCGGCACTGCGGTGGCGGTTGCGGCGTTGATTCCCGGTGCGGTGGTCTCGGCCTGGGTATTGCGGCCGATCCGTAGGCTGTTGCTCAAACTGCGCCCGGTGGCGCAGGAATCCATTCTCGGCAGGGTTGCACTGATCACCTCGCCGGAGGTCACTGCCGAGCAGGGCTATGCAAGCTTTGATGACGGCGGCGCTGGCTTGATCCTGCATGTGCGCATGCGTGATGGCAGCCGGCTCGCGCGCGGCCAGCGGGTAAGGCTGGTGGAATACCTGCACGACAAGAATCATTACCTGGTGGTCGCCGACAACGACCTGCCGGGTCTGGACGTTTTCCCTTCTGATGTATCAGGCGACAAGGAGATCCACTGATGAGTACTGCTGCTCTGGCCCCTTTTATTATCGGGGTAGTTGCCCTGCTGGTTTTTTTCCTTGGCCTGGCCGGTTTGTTCAAGGCGTTCTATAAAAAGGTCGATCAGGGCACCGCACTGATCGTCAACGACATGAGTGCGCAGCCCAAGGTCCACTTCACCGGTGCGTTGATCATCCCGGTGCTGTACCGCGCCGAGCATATGAAGATCAGCCTGATCACCCTGCAGGTGGATCGCCGTGGCAAGGAAGGCCTGATCTGCCGCGACAACATGCGTGCCGACATCACCGTGGCCTTCTATCTGCGGGTCAATGAAACCCAGGCTGACGTGCTGCGCGTGGCCAAGGCCATCGGCGCCGACCGTGCCTCGGACAAGAACGCGGTGGATGATCTGTTCAATGCCAAGTTCTCCGAAGCACTGAAGACCGTTGGCAAGAAGTTCGATTTCACCCAGCTGTTCGAAAAGCGCCAGGAATTCCGCGACGAAATCATTGCGGTGATCGGCAATGACCTCAATGGCTATGCGCTGGAAGACGTGGCCATCGATTACCTGGAACAGACGCCCAAGTCGCTGCTGGATCCAAGCAATATTCTCGATGCCGAAGGCATCCGCAAGATCACCGAGCTGACCGCCGCGCAGAACGTGATCACCAACGAATTGGCGCAGAACGAGCGCCTGGCCATCACCAAGAAGAACGTTGAAGCCAAGGAAGCCACGCTGGCGCTGGAACGCCAGCAGGCCGAGGCGGAAGCACGCCAGCGCCGCGAGGTGGAAACCATCCGTGCCCGCGAACAGGCTGAAACCCTGAAGGTGCAGGAAGAACAGCGCCAGCTGTCCGAGAACGCGCGCATCGAAGCGCAGCAGCTGATCGACATCCGCGACCAGAACCGTCTGCGTGAAGTGGAAGTGGCCGAGCAGAACCGTCAGCGCGCCGTTGCCATCGAAATCGAGCGGGTCACACGTGCGCGCCAGCTGGAGCAGGTCACCACTGATCGCGAAGTGCAGCTGCAGGGCGTGGAGCGCGACAAGGTGGTCGAGCAGGGCCTGATGGATGTGGCCAACATCACCCGCGAGCGTATTTCCATCGACAAGACCGTGGCGCAGGAAGAAGAACGCATCAAGGAAGTGCGGCAGGTGTCCGAGGCTGATCGCTTGAAGCAGGTCGCCATCCTGGAAGCCGAGGCTGAGGCGCAGGAAGCCATGCTCAAGCAGGTCAAGGAAGCCGAGGCCAGCGAGGCAGCGGCCAAGCACCGCGCGGTGGAGATCACCACGTTGGCACAGGCCGAGTTTGATGCGGCCAGCAAGCAGGCCGAAGCGAAGAAAGCACTGGCAGAAGGTCTGCGTGCCGAGCGCGCGGCACCGGGTCTGGCCGATGCGCAGGTCAAGGAAGCCGGTGCGCTGGCCATTGAAAAGGTAGGCATTGCCGAAGCCCGCGTAGTTGATGCGATGGCCGATGCCAACCTGAAGCAGGGCACTGCGGAAGCCAAGGTGCTGGCCGAACAGCTGGCTGCGCGCGCCCAGGGCGAGGAACAGATGGGCCGCGCCAAGGCTACCGCCACCGAAACGCTGGGCGTGGCCGAAGCCACCGTCATCGAGAAGAAGCTGTTTGCCGAGGCCGATGGTCTGACCCGCAAGTTCCAGGCGATCGATTCGCTGGGCGATACCGCACGCGGCCACGAAGAGTTCCGCATGACGCTGGAAACAGGTCTGCGCCAGGCCTTGGCGGCAATCGACGCCGGCAAGGAAGTGACCAAGGACAATGCCGAGATGATTGCCAGCGCACTGCGCAACGCCAAGATCGACATGGTCGGCGGCGACGGTGGCATGTTCGAGAACCTGGTCAAGGCGGTATCGCTGGGCAAGTCGATTGAAGGCCTGACTGACAAGAGCCCGATCGTGCAGGACCTGATGCAGCGCTATCTGGGCGTGGACATGTCCGCGCGTGGCCTGCCGTCGCGTCGCGCCGCCGATGTGCCGGCGGTGCAGTCGGACGCAGGCTGAGCGAAAACGCACCCTGTGCGGTAGCACCGCGCAGGGTGTGGGCGCGCCGCATGGCCGGGAGCCAGCGGCATACGAAGATGAAGGCGTCAGCGGCATCGTCCCTGGGGCGATGCCTGCCGATGTCGGAGCAGGGAACAAGCGATGGCCGATATGAACCAGGACGCAGCTGCTGCCGCGCAGGCCGGCACTCTCGCCGACCAGGCGGTCGCGCAGGGTGGCGCCTATGAGGTGCTGCGCAAGCGGCTGAGCGATCAGGGCGTACGCCTGCGGCAGGTGGTGGACGCACTCAACCAGCGCCGCCTGCAGGAATTCGGCGACAGCCGGATGGAAGTGATCGGGCGTTTCCGTATCCGCAGTGAAAACAACTGCGTCGGCCGCGACGTGGTGCAGGTGGGTGATGACCTGCTGCTGTTTGGCTACAACGTCTTCATCGGCCTGAAAACGCAGACCCGGGTGGAGGATGTGTTCGGGCTGTACCGGCTGGTGGAAGGTGCCGAGGGCTACGACGTCAACCCGGTCGACCTGAAGACCAGCTTCCTCGCCCAGCCCGGCTTCGTCCATGATTTCGGTGAGCTGTACGCCTATTACAAGAATGCACGCCTGCTGCAGCTGATCGTGCGCGACGGCAAGTTGCTGGCGGCGTTCCAGATAGGCGAGCGCAGCAGCGACGTACGCGTGTTCCGCTGGGCCATGGCGCCCAGTGGCGAGCTGACCTATATCGATGCGCGCGGTGAGCGCGATATCGCGCTGCCACCGCCGTTCGACTTCGAATGGACCCGCGCCGGTCGCGACATGATGATCAGCGGGCGTTTCCCGCACCTGAACATCCTCGATACGATCTTCGTGGAGACCACCGGTGGCGACCTGACCATCAAGGTCGAGAACAACACCGAGACCGGCCAAGGGGTATACAGCGAGCCAGTCGAGGACAGTACCCAGTCGGTGGACGATGCCACCATCGATTTTGCCAAGGTGGGCTCGCTGATCCTGCTGAAGATTCTGCCGTATCAGGAGAGCACCTGGCGCGGCCTGATCTACAACACGCTGACCGGCAAGGTGGTGCGCAATGACGCCATCGTCCAGGCCTGCGTGCAGCTGCCCGATGACCATGGCGTCATCTTCCCCGGTGGCTATTACCTGCAGAATGGCGAACACAAGGCCTTCGACGCCTCGATGCAGGGCATGCGCTACAAGCGCTCGATCCGCTCGCCCAACGGCGAAGACATGCTGTACATCTTCTACGAACGCGAGGCCGGCAAGTCGGCGCTGTTTGTCTACAACAGCATCCAGCGGGTGCTGCAGAATCCGGTGTTCGGCCTGGGCTACGCCTTCATGCGCGATGGCCGCATGGTGCTGTTCAATGCCGAGAACGAAGAGCCCACCCGCGTCCATCCGATGCAGGTCTGGCAGACGCCGTTCAGCAGCGACGAATTCGCCGCACACACGCCCACGGGCACCAGTTTCATGGCCCGTATCGGCAATGCCGAGCTGGTGCGTGGTATTTCCAACCTGCTTGATCTTGGTCGCGAGATTGACAGTCGTGAGGTGTCGCTGCCGCGTTACGAGTTGCTGACCCACAACGCGCGTCGCCTGTTCGACGCACACCACTGGTTGGACGATGCCAACTGTGATGGTGCCGCCACGCTGCTGCGCGAGATCAGTGCGACCGGCGAGTCGATGCTCGACGAATACGAGAAAGTGGAGAGCATCCGCAAGCAGTCGGCGCAGGCGATGGCCGATGTCACCAGCGCGCACAAACTTTTGTTGGGGCGGCTGCAGCCGCAGAACTGGACGAAGATCGGCGAATTCGTCGAATCACTCGGTGACATCGGCAAGCTGCGTGGCCGCCTGCTGACCGTGCGCGATTTCCGCTATGTGGACATCGCCGCCATCGATACGATGAATGTATCGCTGCAGGAGGCGCACGACCGCGTCGGTTCGGCGGCGGGCGAATTCCTGGGCAGCGACAAGTCGCTGCAACCCTTCGCAGAACGTCTGCAGGAGCTGGACGCGGCCGCCCAGGTCGCGCAGACCGCCAAGCAGCTGTCCGAGCAGATCGCGCAGATGCAGGTGATGTCGGGCGATCTGGACATGCTGTCCGAGCTGATGGCCAGCCTCAAGGTCGACGATGCCGCGCAGCGCACGCGCGTGGTAGAGGCCATTTCCACGATATATGCCAAGCTCAACCAGGCGCGTGCACGGGCAGATCAGCGTCGCCGTTCGCTGGGCTCGGCCGAAGCCGTGGCGCAGTTCGGCGCGCAGTTTTCCTTGTTCAGCCAGGCCATCACCAGCGCCCTGGGCCTGGCCACCGATCCGGAGCGGGCCGACGAGCAGCTGTCGCGGCTGATGGTGCAGCTGGAAGAGCTGGAGAGCCAGTTCGGCGAACACGAACAGTTTCTCGGCGACATCCTCAACAAGCGCGAGGAGCTGCTCGATACCTTCGAGTCGCACAAGCAGACGTTGCTGGATGCCCGCCAGCGCAAGGCGCAGTCGGTGCTGGATGCGGCCAATCGCATTCTTGATGGTCTGGCCAAACGTACAGAACGCTTCACCACCGTCGATGAACTCAATGCTTTCTTCGCTGGTGACCCGCTGATCCTGAAGCTGCGTGAGCTGGCTGATCGTCTGCGCGACTACAAGGACAGCGTCAAGGCCGATGATGTGGAAGCGCGGCTCAAGGGCGTGCGTGACCAGGCCGTGCGGGCGCTGCGCGATCGCAGTGATCTGTTCGAGGGCGGTGGCAACATCATCCGCCTGGGCCGGCATCGTTTCAGTGTCAACACCCAGCCGCTGGACCTGACCATCCTGCCGCGCGGCGATGGCTTGGCGGTGCATCTGACCGGCACCGACTACTACGAGTCCATCGTCGACCCGGAGCTGGAGGAACTGCGTGACTACTGGCCGGTGACGCTGGATTCGGAAGCGCCGGCGCTGTATCGCGGCGAATACCTGGCAGGCTTGATCCTGGACGCGGCAATCAACGGGCGTGATGGGCTGAGCCTGGACGTACTGCTGCGCGATGCGGCACAGGCCGAGGTACTCGGCAAGCGGGTCAGCGACTTCGCCGCACCGCGTTATCGCGAAGGCTATGAAAAGGGCATCCACGATCACGACGCCAGTCTGATCCTGCAGGCGCTGTTGCCGCTGTACCAGGCTGGCGGTTCGCTGGTGCATGGCGCAGGCCCGCGTGCGCTGGCGCTGCTGTTCTGGGCACGCGAAGGCAAGCGCGAGGACGTGAGCCAGTGGATCGAGCGCGCTGCCGGTGCGTTCGCCATCGCCCGGCTGTTCAATGTGCGCGACGGTCTTGAAGCCTTGCGCGCTGAAATCGCGCTCGCCTTGGCGGCGTTCCAGCAGGAAAACACGCTCCCGTTCGACACCGGCATGCCGGCATTGGCGGCCGAATATCTGTTGGCCGAGCTGGCCAACGGCGAACCGACCTTCGCCTTCAGTGGTTACGCCCGGCAGTTGCTGACAGCCCTGCGCGAACAGCTGCAGGCCGCCGGCCAGGCCGATGCCTTTGATCGCAGCATGCAGCGTTTGAATACGCGCTTGGCCCTGCAATGGGGGCAGGCCGTGCAATGGCTGCAGGCCATGTGTGGGCAGCCGAAGTTCGCTGCCATGTGCGGTTACGTACCCGAAGCGGCGGCGATGTTGCTGGGCGAGCGTGCGCTGCGCAGCCAGGTACGCGAGGTGACCTTGATTGCCGACATCGGCGGCCTGCTCGGTGAACACCCGCGCATCGCCCGGGGTCACCTGCAGCTGGCGGTAGATGATTTCCTGCAGCGCTGGCAGTCGCATCGTCGCCAGTTCCAACCCGGCTTCGAACGCTACCAGGCCTTGCGCCACCGCATCAGTGCGCGCGAGCGCGACGCCCTGCGGCTGAGTGAATTCCAGGCCCGTCCGCTCAGTTCGTTCGTGCGCAACAAGCTGATCAATGATGTCTACCTGCCCATCATCGGTGACAACCTCGCCAAGCAGATGGGCACGGTGGGCGAGAACAAGCGCAGCGACCTGATGGGTCTGCTGATGATGATCAGCCCGCCCGGCTACGGCAAAACCACCTTGATGGAATACGTGGCCAATCGTCTGGGCCTGGTCTTCATGAAGATCAACGGCCCGGCGCTCGGCCATGAGGTGCGCTCGCTGGACCCGGAGCAGGCGCCGGACGCCACCTCGCGGCAGGAGCTGCACAAGCTCAACCTGGCGCTGGAGATGGGCAACAACACCATGCTGTATGTCGATGACATCCAGCACACCCATCCCGAGTTCCTGCAGAAGTTCATCTCGCTGTGCGATGGCACCCGCCGCATTGAAGGTGTCTGGAAGGGGCGCACCAAGACCTATGACCTGCGCGGCAAGAAGTTCTGCGTGGTGATGGCGGGCAACCCGTACACCGAATCCGGCGAAGTCTTCAAGGTGCCGGACATGCTGGCCAACCGTGCCGACATCTACAACCTGGGCGATGTGCTGGGTGGCATGGACGAGGCCTTCAAGCTCAGCTACATCGAGAACAGCCTGACCTCCAGCCAGGTGCTGGCGCCGATGGCGACCCGCGACCTGGCCGATCTCTACCTGTTGGTCGACAAGGCCGCAGGCAAGGAGGTGTCCACCAATACACTCAGCCATGCTTACAGTGGCGCGGAGATCAACGAGATCGTCGCAACTTTGCAGCGCTTGATGCAGGTCCGCGATGTGGTCTACCGGGTCAACCAGCAGTACATCGCTAGTGCCGCGCAGGCCGACAAATACCGCGTCGAACCGCCGTTCCGGCTGCAGGGCAGCTACCGCAACATGAACAAGCTGTCGGAAAAGATTTCGCCGGTGATGAATGCCGCCGAGCTGCAGCAGCTGGTAACCGATCACTATCTGGGCGAATCGCAGCTGCTGACCAGCGGTTCGGAAGAAAACCTGCTCAAGCTCGGTGAGTTGCGTGAGGCGCTGGATGCACCGCAGCTGGCGCGCTGGGAGCAGATCAAGCGCGATTTCATGCGCGACAAGGCCATGGGCGGCGACGACGCCGATACCGGTGCGCGGATGGTGGCGCAGTTGGCCGATATCGCCAGCGGGCTGCAGGGCTTGCGCGCTGACGAGCCCGCACCGGTTGCGCCGGTGGCCGAGCAGGCGCAGGCGCCGTGGGAACAGATTCTTGCCTTGTTGCAGGCGCTGGCTGACCGCCCTGCCGCCGTGATGACGCCGCCAGCGCCGCCGGCTGCCGCGCCAGCAGCGGCAGCGCCGGCACAGGACCTGACACCGTTGTTGCAGGCCTTGGCGGCGGGGCATCAGCGCGAAGGGCAGATTGGTGACGCGCTGGCGGGTTTGGCTGCGCAGTTGCAGGACTGGCTGTCCAAGGACAGTGGCAGCAGCAAGCCGGCACCACGCGTGCGACGCGCGCGCACGCCCGAAGAAAAGGCGCTGGATGAAGCCTTGATGCGCCATTTCTACGGCGGCAATGTGGTGGTGCCTGGGCAGCAGGGTAGTCGTGGGAATGACGTTGCCGACGATGCCTGATACGACGCCATCGTTGTTGCCGGCACCGCCGCAGCCCGCGCTGCAGGCTGACGATGCCTTGGCTGTTGCCGGCTACGGTGCGCCGCTGCTGCTGGCGGTGGAACGCCTGCTCGCCGCGCCAGCGGCCACAGGCGCTGCGCAGCGGCTGGTGGCGGAGATGGACAATATCCGCCAGGCGATGTCGGCGCGCGATGCGCGGCAGATTCGTCGTTCGGCCGGCCTGTTCGGCCGCTTGCTTGGCCGCGATGTCGAGGCGCAGCTGCAGGCAGAGCAACTGGCACGCCAGCTGGATATCTGCCTGCTGCGCGCCGATGGCAGCCTGCAGGAGCTGCAACACGAGCTTGCCCAACATCTGCTGCAACTCGTGCGGGTGGAAGCGGCAGTAGCGGCCATCGATGACTGGGCCGCAGCCGGCGAAGCGGTCCCGGCACCCGCCGATACGTTGGCGCAGGCGGCCCTGCAGCGGCGGCTGCAGCATCTGCGCGGGCTTGCGCGGCTGCGCCAGACCGAGGCTGGGCAGTTGCGCCTGTTGCACGCCCAGGCCGTGGAACTGATCGAGCGTTACCAGCGCATCCGCGACGTGCTGTTGCCGCTGTGGCGGCAGCAGTTGCTGGCGAACCAGGCGGCGCGGATGCCGGCTACGCTGGCGCAGGCTGCCGATGCCCAGGCGCGGATCCTCGACGAGGTGACGGCCATGCAGGCTAGACTGCGCTGAAACCACCCTGCACATGATTGCTCGCGCGCCACGGCGCGCCTCTTGCTCAAGGAGAACTGCTGATGACCCAGGATTCGTTGCCGCTGCCGGCCGGCCCTTCTGCCGATGTTGATGGCACCACCCTGGTTGCGCTCGGTTTGAGCGAAGCGGACCGCCCGCAGATCGCACAGATCGTACGTACGCTGGACGACATCAGCCCGGGCAACCTGCACGTGTTTGGTCGCGAGGCTGCGGGCAAGAGTGCGGCGTTCTCCAGCCAGTTGCTCGACCATGTGCGGAACCGCGACCTGGATGCCTCCGGCGAAAAGCTGGGCGAAGTGGTGCGTATCGCCCGCTCGCTGAAGCTCGATGGCTTGAACGAGCGCTCCAAGATGCCGGTGATCGGCGGGCTCATAGATCGCATGCGCGCCTCCAAGGGCGAGCTGGTGCAGAAGTTCAGCGACACCAATCAACAGATCGAGAGCTTGCTACGGGATGTTGGCACTCAGCAGGCGCAGATGGGCCAGCGTGTCGGCGAGTTTGATCGCATGCATGCCATCGTTCGTGACGAGCGCCAGAGTCTTGGTCTGCACATTGCGGCGGGCAAGCAGCGCTTGGCCGAGCTCAACAACGAACTGCATGCGCTGGTTGGATTGGAAGACCCGCAATCGCGCATCCGCCGTGGCGAGATCGACAACGCGATCCGCCTGCTCGACAAGCGCGTGGGTGACCTGACGGTGATGCAGCATGCGGCCGACCAGTCGCTGCCGATGATCCGTTTGATCCAGGCCAATGCGATCCAGCTGATCGAGAAATTCAACGCCGTACGCGACATCACCATCCCGTCGTGGAAGCGCCAGTTCGCCATCCAGCTGTCGCTGGGTGAGCAGAAGAACGCGGTGGATCTGTCCAATGCTATCGATGACGCTACCAATGAGCTGATGCGTCGCAATGCCGACTTGATGCGCCAGACCTCGGTGGAAACGGCGAAGGCCAACCAGCGTGCGGTGATCGACGTCGCAACCCTGCGCCATGTGCATGAGCAGTTGATCGCCACGGTGGAAGAAGTGCGCAGCATCCATCGCGAAGGCATGCAGCAGCGCCAGCAGGCCGAGGTCGAGCTCGCCCGCCTGCGCGAAGACGTGCAGCAGCGCTTGGCGCAGCCGACGCAGGGAAGCGCAGCCTAGGAGCGGCACAGTTGTAGGAGCGGCGTGAGCCGCGAAACTGCAGATGCAGCAGGATCCAGCGCTATAGCCCCCTCCCTTTGCCGAAGGCAAGGGGAGGCTTGGAGAGGGGGTTAGGCTCTTAGGCCTTTCAAGCTTTGCCAGCTTCGCGGCTAACGCCGCTCCCACAAAAGCCTGCAAAGCCTCACAACAGCTGCTTGCGCAGCCAATCCGCCAATGCAGTCACACGCGGGTCCTGCTGATCACCCGCAGTGCACAGCGCCCAGCAGCCATCGGTTTCAACAAAACCCCACGGCGCGATCAGGCGGCCGTTGACCAGATCATCGGCGACCAGCGGTTCCGGGGCAATTGCAATGCCCAGGCCGGCAACTGCGGCTTCCAGCATGTAATACAGATGTTCCAAGCCGGTGCCGTAGCTCAGCTTGTCGGCATCGATGTCATTGCGCGCGGCCCAGGCCGGCCACGCCTGTGGGCGTGAGCGCGTATGCAGCAGTGCATGTCCAAGCACGGCAGTGATCGGTTGATGGGCCAATACGTGCGCGCCATGCATCGAGGGGCTGAACACCGGTCCGATCCGCTCAGCAGCAAGCGTGTGTACCTGCCAGCCGACCGGCCACGGTGCCTGGCCCAGCATCAGCGCCGCATCCATGCCGTCCAGGCGCGGGGCGAAATCGCCATCCTGTGCGGCCAGGTGCAGGGTCAGGCCGGGCAGATCGCGTTGCAGGTCCTGCAGGCGCGGGATCATCCAGCGGGCCAGCAGGCTGCCCGGGCAGCCCAGCACGAAGGCGTCATCGCGCTGCGGGCGGCGCAGGGCAGAAATGCAATCGCGCAGTTGCGAGAACGCTCCGGAAGTTGCTTCCAGCAGGCGGTGGCCGGCGGCGGTGGGGCGGATGCCGCGCCCATCGCGTTCAAACAGGCTCAGCCCCAGTTCCTCCTCCAGTGCACGCAGCTGCCGGCTCACCGCGCCGTGGGTGACATGCAGTTCGGCCGCAGCCTGGCTGACGCTGCGCAGACGCGCAGCGGCTTCAAACGCACGCAGGGCATTGAGTGAAGGCAGGGGCTGGCGGGGGATCATGTGAGTTTTTCTAACATGTTGCCGCTGAATTATCCATTTTTTAGTCATCAGCCCTGCGTTAGAGTGATGGCCTGTTCCTTGTGGCTGTTACCCCCATGACTGACCCGTCGATCTCCGATTTCCATGCCTATCCCGATGCGCGGGGCCACTTTGGCCGCTTTGGTGGCAGCTTTGTCGCTGAGACCCTGGTCGGGCCCTTGCAGGAACTGGCAGCTGCCTACGATCAGGCACGCATCGATCCGTCCTTCATCGCCGCCTACGACAAAGACCTGAAACATTACGTCGGCCGCCCCAGCCCGATCTACCACGCCGAGCGCCTGAGCAAGGACGTGGGCGGTGCGCAGATCCTGCTCAAGCGCGAGGACCTGAACCACACCGGCGCGCACAAGGTGAACAACACCATCGGCCAGGCCCTGCTGGCCGCGCGCATGGGCAAGACCCGCATCATCGCCGAGACCGGTGCCGGCCAGCACGGCGTGGCCTCGGCCACGGTGGCGGCGCGCTTGGGCCTGGAGTGCGTGGTGTACATGGGCGCCACCGACATCGAGCGGCAGAAAATCAATGTCTACCGGATGAAGTTGCTTGGTGCCACCGTGGTGCCGGTCAACAGTGGCTCGGCCACGCTCAAGGACGCGCTCAACGAGGCGATGCGTGACTGGGTCACCAATGTGCGCGACACCTTCTACATCATCGGCACCGTTGCCGGCCCGGATCCGTATCCGCGCATGGTGCGTGACTTCAATGCCATCGTCGGTCGCGAAGCGCGTGCACAGATGCTGGAGGACTACGGCCGGCTGCCGGATGCGATCACTGCCTGCGTCGGCGGCGGCTCCAATGCGATCGGCTTGTTCCACGCCTTCCTCAATGACCGCCAGGTCAAGATCTACGGCGCCGAAGCAGCAGGCGAGGGCATCCATACCGGACGCCACGCCGCCTCGATCTCAGCCGGACGCCCGGGTGTGCTGCATGGCAACCGCACCTATGTGCTGTGCGATGACGACGGCCAGATCACTGAAACCCATTCCATTTCCGCCGGTCTGGACTACCCCGGTGTCGGCCCGGAGCATTCCTTCCTGTCCGATAGCGGCCGCGCCCAGTACGTGGGCATCACCGATGAGGAGGCATTGGCGGCCTTCCACCGCCTGACCCGCATCGAGGGCATCCTGCCGGCGCTGGAATCCAGCCACGCGGTCGCCCATGCGATCAAGCTGGCGCGCGAGCTGCCCAAGGACGCGCTGGTGCTGTGCAATCTGTCCGGTCGTGGCGACAAGGACGTGCACACCATCGCCGCGCGCGAAGGGCTGGTGCTGTAATGACCGGCCGGCTGCGTATCCCTGTTCTACTGGGTCTGGTGGCGGCGTTGTCGGCATGTGCGCCATCTGCGCCTGCACCGGAAACAACGGCTCCCGCCCCCGTCGCTGCCCCGCAGGCGGCACCGGAATTGGCCGTCGTTGCGCCAGCCGCGACGCCTGTCCCTGCAGCGGTTGCCAGTACCGGCACCGACCTGAGCCAGGTCGGCACGCTGCGCATCGGCGCGCCATTCGGCAAGGCACCGGGCGACAAGGCCTTCGTCTCGGCCGGCATGCGCGAGGCGATGGAAGGTGATTGCGAGTACTACGACAAGGGCAGCCTGCCCGACGGCATGGCGATGATGGTGATCGCCGACCGCATTGCCCGTTTCGAGGTGGATGTCGCCGGCGACCCCGGTGTTCGCGTCACCGCACCGCCGGCCGGTGCCGCCGCATTGCCGTATGGCCTGTGGGTGGGTATGACGGTCGACGAGGCCAAGCAACGCCTGCCGGCCGGCGTGGTCACCAGTCCGCATGCCTACAACTCGCCCAATGGCGAATACCTGACCTGGACGGACAAGGCAGCCAAGCTGGCCTTGCGCCTGGAAACACTCGACGGCCTGATCACCTCCATTTACTGGGGCCAGCCCGATGCAGTCGAACTGATTGAAGGATGTGCCTGAGATGGCTGTTGCCCGAATTGACGAATGTTTTGCACGCCTGCGCGCCACCGGCCGCAAGGCGCTGATTCCTTTCATCACCGCAGGCGATCCGTCGCTGGAGGCGACCGTGCCGGTGATGCATGCCCTGGTCCAGGCCGGCGCGGATGTGATTGAGCTTGGTGTGCCGTTTTCAGACCCGATGGCCGATGGCCCGACCATCCAGCGCAGTTCCGAGCGGGCCTTGGCGCGCGGGGCAGGGCGGCAATACGTGCTGGATACCGTGGCGCGTTTCCGGCAGACCGATGCCACCACGCCGGTGGTGCTGATGGGCTATCTGAACCCGGTCGAGATCCGTGGCTATGCGCGCTTTGCCGAAGAGGCCGTGGCGGCGGGCGTGGACGGCGTGCTGCTGGTCGATCTGCCACCGGAAGAGGCCGATGAGCCGCGCGCGGCGTTTGCAGCCGCCGGGCTGGCCTTGATCCTGCTGGCCTCGCCGACCAGCAGTGATGCCCGCCTGGACAGCCTGTGCCAGGCCGCGCAGGGCTATCTGTATTACGTCAGCTTTGCCGGTGTGACAGGCGCCTCCGAGCGCCTGGACAGCAGCGCGGCCGGCGAACGCCTGCGACTGCTGCGCAGCCGTTCCAATGCGCCAGTGGTGGCCGGGTTCGGCATCAAGGACGCAGCCAGCGCGGCGGCAATGGCGGTGGACGCCGACGGCGTAGTGGTGGGGAGTGCGCTGGTCTCGGCAATGGCTGAGACGGCCGATCCAGTGGCTGCAGCCGCAACGTTCCTCAAGCCGCTGCGCGAAGCCCTGGATCGCTGAACAGGCGTCCTGTAGTGCCGAGCCATGCTCGGCAGGGGCCTTACCAGCAGAGCGCCTTTGTAGTGCCGAGCCATGCTCGGCAAGGGGCCTTACCGATAGAGCGCCTTTGTAGTGCCGAGCCATGCTCGGCAGGGGCCTTACCGG
>NZ_JBRRBO010000031.1:0-50531 GCF_056756175.1 Stenotrophomonas sp. STEN240
CATTGTGTTTTTTGTTTTTGTTTCGTGACGATCCATGCTCGGCAGATGCCTTCCCGACAAAGCTTTGGCCTGCAGGCGTTTGTTGGAGCGGCGTACGCCGCGAAGCTGACGTCCGTTACGTGATCGTTTCCTCTGGGATCTGCTGACCCATCAGCTTCGCGGCTTACGCCGCTCCTACAACTGCTGACGAAATTTTAGGAAAGCCTCTGCCGAGCATGGCTCGGCACTACCGTTTCGTTGCTTGTGCCGAGGGCGTAGGGGAGGGGCTCTGCGCTGATGGTCTTCGAGCTTCGCGGCTTATGCCACTCCCACAAAGAAGAAAAGCCGCTTCAGCTGTTGCTGCTGATGAACTCGGCTGCTGCCATCGGCCGGCCGAGGTGGTAGCCCTGCAGTACGTCGCAACCCAGCGCGCCGAGGAACTCGCGTTGCGCCTCAGTTTCCACACCTTCGGCAACCACCTGCAATTGCAGCGAACGCCCCAGCGCTATGATCGAAGACACAATCGCCGCATCTTCGGCGTTGTGTTCAAGATCACGTACAAAGGCGCGATCTATCTTCAACTCGGCGGCCGGCATGCGCTTGAGATAGAGCAGGCTGGAATAACCGGTGCCGAAGTCATCGATGGCAATGCGCACGCCCATCGCGGTCAGGGCTTCGAGCATCTGCAGGCTGGCGTCCACGTCCTTCATCGCGGTGCTTTCGGTCACTTCCAGGGTCAGCTGGCGGGGGTCCAGGGCGTGCCGCTGCAGTGCAGCGCGCACGGTCTCCACCAGCGTAGGTGAGGCGAACTGCAGCGGCGACAGATTGACCGCCATCGACCAGTCCGCATTGCCGGCGTCATGCCAGGTACGCAACTGCGCACACGCGGCATCCAGCACCCATTCGCCGATGGGAATGATCAGGCCGCTGCGCTCGGCGATGGGAATGAACACGTCCGGTGACAGCATGCCCAGCTCCGGGTGGTTCCAGCGCAGCAGCGCTTCAGCACCGTTGGCACGGCTGCCGCCGGCGGGGAACTTGGGTTGGTAGTGCAGCAGCAGTTCGTTGCGGGCGATGGCGCGGCGCAGGTCCTGCAGCAGGCGCAGACGCTGGCGGGTGCCGGCCTGCATGGTCGAGGTGAAGAACGCATGGCCGTTTCGCCCACTCTGCTTGACGTGGTACATCGCCGCGTCGGCATGCGCCATCAGCTCGCGTTCGCTGCTGGCATCCTCCGGGTACAGGGCGATGCCGATGCTGGTGCTGACCAGCAGCTCGGCGTTGTCGATCAGGAACGGTTCGTTGATGGCGGTGCTGATCTGCTCGGCCATCAAGGCCGCGTCATCGGGTGAGTCGATGGCCATCACGATCACGAATTCGTCGCCGCCGAGCCGGGCAAAGGTGTCCTGGTTGCGCAGCAGCGTGCTGACCCGTTTGCTGAACTGCACCAACAGGCGGTCGCCGAGCTGGTGTCCGTAGGCATCGTTGACGTTCTTGAAGCCGTCCAGGTCGCAGAACATCAGCGCCAGGCCGAATTCACGGCGCGCGGCCTTTTCGATGGCACGCTCGATACGGTCCTGCAGGAGGACGCGGTTGGGCAGCTGGGTCAGCGGATCGTGCAGGGCGGCCTGCACCAGTTTTTCGTTGGCGTTTGCCAATGAGTGGGCCAACAGGCCGGTGCGCAGGCGCATCTGTCCGTCGAAAACCGAGGCCAGCAGCGCGACCGTCAGCGTGGCGATGGTGGTGACGATGACCAGCCCGGCAAGCAGGTGGGTATCCAGCCCGCCATCACTGATGGCACCGCACATGGCGCCGGCTGGGAACCGCGCGGCAGCCATGCCGGTGTAATGCATGCCGACGATGGCCACGCCCATCACCAGCGACGCCAGCAGGCGCATCGGCAGCAGCCGTTTCTGCTGATGGCGCAGGCGCTGGGCGATCCACAAGGCGGCAGCCGAAGCGCCGATGGCGATCAGCAGCGAGGCGCTGAACCACCACGGGTCGTAGTCGATGCCCGGCTGCATCCGCATTGCCGCCATGCCGATGTAGTGCATGGCGGCGATGCCCAGGCCCATCAGCACCGCGCCAGCCAGCAGGCGCGCGGCCGACAGCCGCTGCCGCGAGACCAGCCACAGCGCATACATGGATGCAGCGACCGAGGCCGCCAGCGAACAGCCGGTGAGCAGCAGGTCGTAGCCCACCGGGATGGGCAGCTTGAAGGCGAGCATGCCGATGAAGTGCATCGACCAGATGCCCAGCCCCATTGCTGCTGCGCCGCCCACCAGCCAGATGCGCGCCGCCCGCCGGCTCTGACTGTTGGCCACGCGCGCGGACATGTCCAGAGCGGTGTAGGCGGCAAGTATCGCCACCAGCAACGAGACGACAACGAGGCTCTGGTTGTAACTGCCGATCATGCGAATTCCTGGAACGTCGAGACGGGGCAAAGCCCCGCTTGCATAGCGGCAGCATCGGCAGGGACTTTAGTTGTCGCAGCCTTTGCGACATCGGTGGGCTATCCTGCGTCGCTAACGCAGATAGGAATTTCCATGGCCAAGACCCGCAGCGCCTACGTCTGCAGTGAATGCGGCGCCGAGTACAGCAAGTGGCAGGGCCAGTGCACCGAGTGCGGCGTTTGGAACGTGCTCAGCGAGATCGTGCTGGAAACCGCGGCCGCCGCCAAGGCACCGGCGTCGCGCCGCAGCGGTTGGGCCGGCAAGGTGGAAGCGCCCAAGATCACCGCGCTGAAAGACGTGCAGCAGACCGAACATCTGCGCGTGTCCACCGGCATCGGCGAGTTTGACCGGGTGCTGGGCGGCGGCCTGGTGGAAGGCGCGGTGGTGCTGGTGGGCGGTGATCCGGGTATCGGCAAATCCACGCTGCTGCTGCAGGCCGTGGCCAAGATGGCGGGCACGCTGCCGGTGCTGTACGTCACCGGTGAGGAATCGCTTTCGCAGGTGGCCGGCCGCGCGGTGCGCCTGGATCTGCCGCTGGAAGGCATCAACGCGCTGGCCGAAACCGGCGTCGAAAGCATCCTGCAGCATGCGATGAAGTCAAAGCCCAAGTTGATCGTCGCCGACTCCGTGCAGACGCTGTGGACCGAGGCGCTGACCGCCGCGCCCGGCTCGGTCAGCCAAGTGCGCGAGAGTGCGGCACGGCTGGTGCGTTTTGCCAAGGAAACCGGCACCGCCGTGTTCCTGGTCGGCCACGTCACCAAGGAAGGCGGCATCGCTGGCCCGCGTGTGCTGGAGCACATGGTCGATGCGGTGCTGTATTTCGAAGGTGAAAGCGGCAGCCGCTTCCGCATCCTGCGCGCTTTCAAGAACCGCTTCGGCGCGGTCAATGAGCTGGGCGTGTTTGCGATGGGCGAGAAGGGGCTCAAGGAAGTCCCCAATCCGTCGGCAATCTTCCTGTCCGGTGGCAGCACCCGCCAGCCCGGCAGCTGCGTGATGGTGACCCGCGAGGGCACCCGGCCGTTGTTGGTGGAAGTGCAGGCGCTGGTTGATTCCTCGCCGCTGTCCAATCCACGGCGCGTGGCGGTGGGCCTGGAGCAGAACCGCTTGGCGATGCTGTTGGCGGTGCTGCATCGCCATGGTGGCGTGCTGGTCGGCGATCAGGACGTATTCGTCAATGTGGTCGGCGGCATCCGCGTGCAGGAAACCGCGGTGGATCTGCCGGTGCTGCTGGCGGTGCTGTCCTCGCTGCAGGACCGGCCCTTGGCGGAGAAGACCATTGCCTTTGGGGAAGTGGGTTTGTCCGGTGAGATCCGGCCGGTGCCGAACGGCGAGGATCGCCTGCGTGAGGCCGCAACGCATGGTTTCAAGCGCGCGATCGTGCCCAAGGCCAATGCACCCAAGGCCGGTGCGGTGAAGGGCATGGAAGTGATCGCGGTGGAGCGGCTGTCGCAGGCGCTGGAAGCCGCGATGGAATGAGCAGCGACTGTAGTGCCGAGCCATGCTCGGCAGGGGCCTTACCAACGATCCAGCTTGTGGGAGCGGCGTAAGCCGCGAAGCTGATGGTCGATCCGATCCAAAGGTGCCTGTAATTTCATTGCTGCCAGCTTCGCGGCTTACGCCGCTCCCACAAGATGCAGGTGGGCCGATGCTTTGCTGGGAAGGCCTCTGCCGAGCATGGCTCGGCACTACAAGTCAGGTCTCAGCCGCGGCCCAGTACCAGCTCGATCACGAACTGGCTGCCGAAGAAGGCAAGCAACAGCAGCGCCATCGCGGTCAGGGTCCAGTGCACGGCCTTGCTGCCGCGCCAGCCGTAACGGCGGCGGCCAATCAGCAAGGTGCCGAAAACGATCCACGACAGCACGCTGAGCACGGTCTTGTGCACCAGCTTCTGCGCCAACAGGTTGTCGACGAACAGCACGCCGGTCAGCAGGGTCAGGGTCAGCAGGCAGAAACCGACCGTGATCGTGCGGAACAACAGGGTCTCCAGGTCGGCCAGCGGCGGCAGGGCGCGCAGCCACGGGCGGAAGTCGCGGCGGCGCAGCGCCCGCTCCTGCAGCCACAGCATGATCGCGAGCAGGGCCGCCACGCTCAGCGTGGCGTAGGCCAGCAGCGCAAGCCAGGCGTGGGTAGCCAGGCGCCAGCCGAGCAGCTTGCTCGGCGCATGGCCGTAGCCGTGGTAGGCCAGTAGCAGGATCGCCGCCATCGGGAATACCACCACGCCCAGCGCGGACATCCGCCCGCGTGCGCCGACCACGGCGGTCAAGGCCGCCATGCCCAGCCCGACCAGCGACAGTGCCGCGAAGAAGTGCATGTCCGGGCCGCCGGCGGTTTTCAGCGCCACCATCAGGTGGTAGCCGGCGTGCAGCAGCACCGCGCCGATGGCCGTTGGCAGCCAGTTGCGCGGCGGTGGGCTGCCGTCCCCGGCCAGCCCACGGACCAGCAGGGCGGTGGACACCAGATAGAGCAGGGCGGCGATGAGAACGATTGTCATCGATGCAGTTTCGCATACAGGCCCGCCGCTGGCGACGTGAACCGGCGGCGATGGCGACTGGCCGCTATACTTGCTGTCTCTGTTTCCACGATTTCCGCAGGTTCCGCCGCATGTTCGAGTCACTGACCCAGCGCCTTTCCGGCACCATCGAGCGCCTGCGCGGCCGCGGCCGCCTGACTGAGGAAAACATCCGCGAGGCCACCCGCGAGGTGCGCATCGCCCTGCTTGAGGCTGACGTGGCCCTGCCGGTGGTGCAGGCGTTGATCGAAAAGATCAAGGTCCGCGCGGTCGGCCAGGAAGTCCTCAAATCGCTGACCCCGGGCCAGGCCCTGATCAAGGTCGTGCGCGACGAGCTGACCGCCGTCATGGGCTCGCAGGCCACCGACCTGAACCTCAATGTGCCGGCGCCGGCCATCATCCTGATGGCAGGCCTGCAGGGTGCGGGCAAGACCACCACGGTGGGCAAGCTGGCCAAGCACCTGAAGGAAAAGCGCAAGAAGAAGGTGATGGTGGTTTCCGCCGACGTTTACCGTCCGGCCGCCATCGAGCAGTTGAAGACCCTGGCCGAGCAGGTCGATGTGCTGTTCTTCCCGTCCAGCCCGGACCAGAAGCCGGTGGACATCGTGCGCGCCGCCATCGATGACGCACGCAAGTCGTTCGTCGACGTGCTGTTGGTCGATACCGCCGGCCGCTTGGCCATCGACGAAGCGATGATGGCCGAGATCAAGGCCCTGCACGCTGCGGTCAACCCGGCCGAAACACTGTTCGTGGTCGATGCCATGACCGGCCAGGACGCGGCCAACACCGCCAAGGCCTTTGGTGAGGCGCTGCCGCTGACCGGCGTGGTGCTGACCAAGACCGACGGTGATGCCCGTGGCGGCGCCGCGCTGAGCGTGCGCTACATCACCGGCAAGCCGATCAAGTTCACCGGCACCGGTGAAAAGGTCGACGGCCTGGACGTGTTCCACCCGGAGCGCGTGGCCAGCCGCATCCTGGACATGGGCGACGTGCTGTCGCTGGTGGAGCAGGTTGAGCAGCAGGTCGACAAGGACAAGGCGCAGAAGCTGGCCGAGAAGGTCGCCAAGGGCAAGAAGTTCGATCTGAACGACATGCGCGACCAGCTGGAGCAGATGCAGAACATGGGCGGCATTGGCGGCCTGATGGACAAGCTGCCGGGCCTGGGCCAGATCCCCGAGCACCTCAAGGCGCAGGTCAGCCAGAGCAAGGAAGTGCCGCGCATGATCGCCATCATCGGCTCGATGACCAAGAAGGAGCGTCGCAACCCGGGCCTGCTCAATGGTTCGCGTCGTGCCCGCATCGCGCGCGGCTCCGGCACCCAGCCGGCCGACGTCAACAAGCTGATGAAGCAGTACATGCAGATGGAAAAGATGATGGGCAAGCTGGCCGGTGGCGGCATGAAGGGCATGATGCGCAACATGAAGGGCATGCTCGGCGCCATGGGTGGCAAGGGCGGCCTGCCGTTCCGTTGAGCGCGCTTGGTTGAAGCGCGCTGGTTGCTGCAGAACGCCGCGTGTGCGATCTGCGGCAACCTCACTCGCTCGGGCGCCGCAATGGCGCCTGCAGTGGACGAAGCGGGTGCCGGCATCGGCCGCTCGCTTTTTCAGGTGGATTTCACCGCCGATGACGGCCAGTATGTGAACTCCACTATCAACCAAGAGATGGACTGCCAGCTGGTGCGTCCCTACGCCCTCTCGTTTGCTTGAGTTGGGGCCGGCCCCGGCGGCACAGTCACCGCCATGCACAACGCGATCATCTCCGCCCGCACCGAGGCGTTCTGTCAGCGTTTTGGTCTTGAACTACCGATCCTGTTGGCACCGATGGCTGGCGCCTGTCCGCTGCCGTTGTCGGTCGCTGTCGCCAATGCCGGCAGCATGGGCGCGATGGGCGCGGTGCTGTCCACGCCCGAACAGATCAGCCAATGGATGGATGCCTTCGCCCAGCAGTCGCAGGGCCCGGCGCAGGTGAATCTATGGGTGCCGGATCCGGCGCCACGGCGTGATCCCGCTGCTGAAGCGGCGACCCGCGATTTTCTTGCACAGTGGGGGCCGCCGGTGCCGCTGGCCGCCGGCGATGCCGGCCCGGCGGATTTCCAGGCCCAGCTCGACGCGCTGATTGCCGCACGCCCGGCGGTGGCCTCGACCATCATGGGCCTGTTCTCGCCTGCACAGGTGGACAGCCTGCATGCGGCTGGCATTGCCTGGTTCGCCTGCGTCACCACCCTGGATGAGGCGCTGCAGGCGCAGGCCGCCGGCGCCGATGCGGTGGTTGCGCAGGGCATGGAGGCCGGTGGCCACCGTGGCGCGTTCGACGCAGCGCAGGCCGAACGGCAGACCATCGGTCTGTTCGCGCTGCTGCCACGTCTGGTCGACCGCCTGCAGATACCGGTGATTGCCGCCGGTGGCATTGCCGATGGACGCGGCGTTGCCGCAGCGTTGATGCTCGGTGCCAGCGCGGTGCAGGTGGGTACCGCGTTTCTGGCTGCCGAAGAATCCGATATTCCCGCCGCCTGGAAGCAGGCGCTGGCGTTGGCGGAACCGGAAGCCACCCGTGCTACCCGCGCCTTCAGTGGCCGGCTCGGTCGGGCGTTGGAAACCGCCTATGTGCGCGCAGCGGAAGCTCCGGGTGCGCCGCCTCCACAGCCGTATCCAGTGCAGCGTGGCCTCACCGCCGGCATGCGCCGCCAGGCCAATACCGGCAACACGCTGGAAGCAATGCAGGCCTGGGCAGGGCAATCGGCATGGATGGCCAAGCGCGCGCCAGCCGCGCAGATACTGCGTTCGATGTGGGCACAGGCGCAGACGCTGCCATGACGGTGCTGTTCTGCAACGGTCAACTCGCCGATGCCGGGGCACTGAGCGCCGCGCTGGTCAATTACGGCCACTTCACCTCCCTGCAGGTTCGCGACCATGCGGCGCAGGGTTGGGCGCTGCATCAGGCCCGTCTGCAACAGGGCACGCAGGAGCTGTTTGCTGTTGAATTCGACGCCCCCCAGGTACTGACGTGGTTGCGGCAGGCGTTGCTGCAGCTGGATGCAGGCGATGCCTCGGTACGCATCACCGTGTTCTCGCGACAGTTCGATTTCCGCCATCCGCTGCGCACGGTGCCGGTAGATGTGCTGATCGGCATCGGCGCGCCGGCACAGGTCTCGCCGCAGGCGCGCACGGTGTTGCCAGTGCCGTATCAGCGTGACCTGGCGCATATCAAGCACGTGGGCACGTTCCCGTTGTTCCAACTGCGCCGGCAGGCCTTGCAGCAGGGTTTCGACGATGCGTTGTTTGTCGACGCGCAGGGACGCATCAGCGAGGGCACAACCTGGAACCTGGCGTTCTGGGACGGAGCGCAGGTGTATTGGCCGCAGGCCCAGGCGCTGCGTGGCAGTGCCGAGCGTTTGCTGATGGATGGTTTGGGCGTGCTGGAGCAGCCGCAGTTGCCGCTTGAAGTACGGCTGTCGGACCTGTCGCGGTTCAGTGGCGCGGTGGCGTTCAATGCCTCGGGTATCTGGCCGTTGGCGGCCATCGGCGAACAGCGGCTGCAGCAGTCGCAGGCCTTGCTGGATCTGCTCAGGACCGCCTTGGCGCAGATACCCTGGGCGCGGCTCTGAAGCTGCCGCGGCATCCATGCCGATCTGCCGAACGCGAAGGCCTGGATGTCGTCGGTACTGTGATGCGGCTGCTCAGGCCGCCGGTGCAGGATCGCCGCGCAGCAGTCCCATGAACTCGCCGAACAAGCGGCGATCGATCAACCGGCCGCGATCATTGGCGAGGATCTCGACTGCACGCTGGGTAGCCATCGCATCGCGATAGGGGCGATGTGAGGTCATCGCATCGAAGCCATCGACGATGGTCAGGATGCGTGATTCCAGTGGGATGTCTTCGCCCTGCAGGCCATGCGGATAGCCGCTGCCATCCCAGGCTTCGTGATGGTGGCGGATCAAGGTGGCCACAGCCTTGGCATCACTGCGGCCGGTGGCGGCGAACAGCCGCGCGCCGCGTTCCGGATGCGAGCGCATGGCGGACTTCTTGTCGTCGTCCAGCTTGCCCGGATAGAGCAGCACGTCGTCACGGATGCCGATCTTGCCGACATCGTGGAAGCGCGCGGCGAGCACGAGATGGCCGATGCGTTCCTCGGACAATTCGCAGCGTTTGCCCATGGCCTGGGCAAGCTGGGAGACGCGATCGCAATGGTGGTCGGTATAGCTGTCGCGCTGATCCAGCGCAGCTGCCAATACGTCGATGGCACAAGAGCTGTCCTCGGGTGGAAGCGACAGGCCCACAGGCGTGGTGATGGGAGACATGGGAACGGAGCCGGGGGGGACGGCTGCGAGCGTAAATGGGGGGGCGTTATTTTCAACGCCCTTCCATTTTCACGCAATCTTCACGAGATTTTTCGTTCAGGCGCGCCCGGGGTGCAGCGTGGTCAGCAACGCGCGTGCGGCGTTGAAACGGTCGGCACTTTCCGGCAACGGATGCTTGATGCGCAGTTTGTCGGGGCCATCCATTTGGTAGAGCTTGGGTTGCCTCTGGATTAGCTGGATCACCACCATCGGATCGATGTTGGGCTTGCTCTCGAACACGATGCGGCCACCGTTCTCGCCCAGCTCCAGCTTGCGGATGCCCAGTTCGTTGGCCTGCAGCTTGAGCTCGGCGATGGCGAACAGGTGCTTGACCGGATCCGGCAACAGGCCGAAGCGATCGATCATTTCCACCTGCAGCTCGCGCAGGCGTTCGCTGTCGCGTGCCGAGCTGATGCGCTTGTACAAGGTCAGGCGGGTGTGCACGTCGGGCAGATAGTCTTCCGGAATCAATGCCGGTACATGCAGCTCGACTTCGGCGCCGCGCGGTTCTTCGCCGGCATCCAGATCGGGCAGCTTGCCGGATTTGATCGAGCGCACCGCACGTTCCAGCAGCTCGGTGTACAGGCTGAAGCCGATCTCGGCCATCTGCCCGCTCTGGTCCTCGCCTAGCAACTCGCCGGCACCGCGGATTTCCAGATCGTGGGTGGCCAAGGTGAAGCCGGCACCCAGCTCGTCCATCGAGGCGATGGCATCCAGGCGCTTCTGCGCGTCGGGGGTGATCGAGCGCTTGTCCGGCACCAGCAGGTAGGCATAGGCGCGGTGATGCGAACGACCAACGCGGCCACGCAGCTGGTGCAGCTGCGCAAGGCCGAAGCGGTCGGCTCGGTTGATGATGATGGTGTTGGCGTTGGGGATGTCGATACCCGACTCGATGATGGTACTGGCCAGCAGCACGTTGAAACGCTGCTTCTGGAAATCCAGCATCACCCGCTCCAGCTCGCGCTCGGGCATCTGCCCATGCGCCATGCCGATGCGGGCTTCGGGCACCAGCTCGGACAGCTCGCGCTGCATGCGGCCCATGCTTTCCACATCGTTGTGCAGGAAGTACAGCTGGCCGCCACGCGACAACTCACGTTGGAAGGCTTCCCGCAGCTGCGCGTTGTCCCAGGCGGTGATGAAGGTCTTGACCGCAAGACGGTTCGGCGGCGGGGTGGCGATGATGGACAGATCACGCAGCCCGGCCATGGCCATGTTCAAGGTGCGCGGGATCGGCGTTGCGGTGAGCGTCAGCAGATGCACGTTGGCACGCATCGCCTTGAGTGCTTCCTTCTGGCGCACACCGAAGCGCTGCTCTTCATCGACGATGACCAGGCCCAGGTCCTTGAACTTAACGTCCGGCTGCAACAGCCGGTGCGTACCGATGATCACATCGATGGTGCCGGCGGCGACCTTGTCCAGTTCGGCCTTGATTTCCTTGGTGCTCTTGAAGCGCGACAGCACTTCCACCCGCAGCGGGTAATCGGCGAAACGGTCGCGGAAGTTGCGGTAGTGCTGTTCGGCCAGCAGCGTGGTCGGCACCAGTACCGCGACCTGCTTGCCGCCACTGGCCGCAGCGAACGCGGCGCGCAGTGCAACCTCGGTCTTGCCGAAGCCGACGTCGCCGCAGACCACGCGGTCCATCGGCTGGCTGGACTGCAGATCGCGCAGCGTGGCTTCGATCGCGGCCTGCTGGTCGGGGGTTTCCTCGAACGGGAAGCCGGCCGCGAACGGTTCGTACATGGAACGGTCGATATCCAGCGCCAGGCCGGCGCGGGCGCGGCGACGGGCCTGGATTTCCAGCAATTCGGCGGCAACGTCGCGGACTTTTTCGGCGGCCTTGCGCTTGGCCTTGGCCCATTGCTCGCCACCGAGCGAATGCAGCGGCGCGGTTTCCGGCGAGGCACCGGAGTAGCGGCTGATCAGGTGCAGCTGAGCGACCGGCACATACAGGCGGTCGCCCTTGGCGTATTCGATCTCGAGGAATTCGCCGGGCATGCCGCCCACGTCCATCGCGATCAAACCACGGTAGCGGCCGACACCATGATCCTCATGGACGATGGGCGCGCCTTCGGTCAGCTCACCCAGGTCACGGATGATCGCCTCGGGCTCACGCCCGGCCCGTCGCGTACGCCGCGCCTGGCCAGCACGTTCGGGGAACAGCTGGCGCTCGGTAAGCACGGCAAGTGCCGGCTCGCTGAGCGCGAAACCGTCATCCAGCGGCGCAACGGTAATGGCGAACCTGCTGAGCCCCGCTTTGCTCTTAAGCCCCTCTCCCGCCTGCGGGAGAGGGGTTGGGGTGAGGGCGCTCTTGTTCTTGCTTTGTTTTTCGCCATCCGATCCTTCAGCCACCCCCGTCTTCGCGGGGGCAGGCCCGTTGTTCCCCCCGATGGGGGAAGGAAGAAAGTCGTTGAAGCTCGCCACAACCTCAGGCCGCAGATCAGCCGCCTGCAGCACTTCCAACAACGCCTCACGCCGTCCCGGCGAATCGGCCGCGATCAGCACCCGGCCAGGGTAGTGTTCGATGAAGGATTTCAGCGCCTGCCCAGCCGGCGCATCCTTGGCGGCTACCGGCAACGGCGGCAGCGGCTGGTCGCCCAGGGCCTGCGCCTCGGCGATGCGCGGATGATCGGCCGCCCACACTTCCACGCGCGGCAGCTTGTTGAGCTGCTCGCGCAGGCTGTCCGGCGACTGGTAGATCTCTTCCGGCGGCAGCAGCGGCCGTTCGATATCGTGGCGGCGCTGCTCGTAACGGCTGTTGGTCTGCAGCCAGAACGCAGCGGACGACTCACCCACACCGACGCCAAGCACGGTCATGAAACCGTCCGGCAGGTAGTCGAACAAGGTCGCGGTCTGGTTGAAGAACAGCGGCAGCATGTATTCGATGCCCGAAGGCAGCAGGCCGGCTTTCAGATCCTGGTACAGCGGGCTGCGCCGGGTATCCACGTCGAAGCGTTCGCGCAGCGTGGCCAGCACCTTGTTGAGGCTGGCCTCGTCCATCGGCACTTCGCGACCGGGCAGCATCTTCACCGCAGTCACTTTTTCCAGCGAGCGCTGCGATTCCGGGTCGAACTCGCGGATGGAGTCGATGTCCTCGTCCAGCAGTTCGATGCGCAACGGCGCATCGGCGCCCATTGGATAGACATCGAGCAGGCCGCCACGCACCGCGAAATCACCCGGGTCCATCACCTGCGCGACGTTGCGGTAGCCGGCGCTTTCCAGGCGGCGCTTTTCAGCGTCCATGTCCAGGCGCTGGCCGACCTTCAGGTCGAAACTGCCGCCAACGATGTAGCTCAGCGGGGCCAGACGTTGCAGCAGGGTCTGTACCGGCACAACCACGATGCCTTGTTTCAGCGTCGGCAAGCGGTGCAGGGCGGCAAGGCGCTGCGAAATGATGTCCGGGTGCGGGCTGAACTGGTCATAGGGCAGCGTTTCCCAATCCGGGAACGGCACCACCGGCAGCGGGCTGTTTGCCCCCAGCAGCGTCTGCAGGTCAGCCACCAGCTGATGCGCGCTGTGGTTGTCGCGGGTAACCAACAGCAACGGCTTGTCATGCGCCTGCGCAGCGCAGGCGACATGCCAGGCCAGCGCGCTGCTGGAAGCCGGAGCGCGCCACCAGGCGCGGAGCTGGCCCGAACGGGGCAGCGGCGGAATGGGGTAGGTGATAGACGACATGAACCGCGAATTTTACCAGATGCGACCTTGTCGCCTCGTTGAGCGTGGTCTGGCTTATGCGCGTCGGCCGCCCGCAGGGCCGGCCGGAAAGCCGACAGGCGCCTTGCCGGCGCCTGTCGTGCAAGCGTGAAGCCCGGGGCTAGTTGGCCAGTTCCAGCACCATCCGCACCAGCCCGGGGGCGGCTGCGGGGTGGGGGACCTGCTTGAAGCCCAGCGATGCGGCCAGTTGCAGCATTGGCTCGTTGTCCTGGGCAATGTCGCCGTACAGGCGGTCCAAATACTTGCCGCGTGCCCATTTGACCAGCTTGCGCATCAGCTGGCGGCCCAGGCCCTGGCCGGCCAGGAAGCGGCTGACCAGGATGGCGTACTCGGCATCGCGGGTGCCGGGAATGATGGAGGCGCGGGCGACAGCGCCTACCAATGCCTCGCCCGGAGGCAGCGGCTCGGCCGCCACCAATGCGATTTCGGTCTTTGGATTGGGGTGGGTCAAGCGCTGGGCCGTCTCATCGGATAGCGATTCGACCGACTGCAGAAACTTGTCGCGCACCTCTTCCGGCCCGAACAGGGCAAATGCGCCCTGCAGCGGTGCACCGTCTTCGGGGCGTATCGGCCGGATCAGCAGCTCACGGCCGCTGGGTGCCTTGAAATTTTCATGCCACGGGGGCATGCGATTGCGAGTGGCCATGACTACGTTTCCTCCAAAGTCGCCTGATTCTGTCACCGCGGGTGCTATGTACTGTGAACGCGGTCAAAAGCAGGTGCAGACTGCCGGGGACGCCCGTCATTCGGGCGTCTTGAGCCACTCCATCCGAGTCGATGCGCCGGTTTCGCCCAGATACTGCTTCAGGACGGGCAATGCCGGGGCCAGCACCTTCTCAAACTGCCATGGCGGGTTCAGCAGCAGCATCCCGCTACCATTCAGACGCAAGGGAGAGTCATCGGGCCGCACCATCAGCTCGGTGATCAGCGCCGACTTGGCCGGCAGCGAGGCCGCCTTGCGGAAAAACGGCTGCAGGGTGCGGCGTTGTTTGATCGGATACCAGACCGCGCACTGTGCCTGCGGCATGCGCGTCAAAATCTCACGCAGCGTTGAGATGATTTGCGGATACTCGGCATCCTGCACTTCGTACGGCGGGTCGATCAGCACCAATGCCCGGCCAATCTTGGTTTCGCCGCTTTTGGGCGGGATGAAGGCGCGGATGGCCTCGTAGCCATTGCCAGCGTGCACCTGTACCCGGCGGTCGTGGGCAAACAGCTGCTTGAGCGCAGCGACTTCGTCCTTCTGCAGCTCACAGGCGGCCATGCGGTCCTGTTCGCGCAGGGCGCGGGCGGCCAGCAGCGGCGAGCCGGGGTAGGAAATCAGCGCACCGACCGGGTTGTCGGCCTGCACGGCCCGCAGGTACTGCTCCACCACTTCCGGCAGGGACGGGGTGGTCATCAGCCGCAGCACGCCGTCATCGATCTCGGCGGTTTTGCGGCTTTCCTCGGCCGACAGCAGGTAGCGGCCGCGGCCGGCATGCGTGTCCAGCACGAAGAACGGCGAGTCCTTGTGCTTGAGTGCGTCGATCATCGCCAACATGACGATGTGCTTGAGAACGTCGGCGTGGTTACCGGCGTGGAAGGCGTGGCGATAATTCATCGGCGAAGTTTACGGGCTGCAGCGTTGCGTGCGCGTTTTGATTGCCGTGGCGGGTGACCGGCTGCCCGCTGGCGGGGGTTTCAGGCGCCTGTCCACCGCCACCGCCAGGGCAGGGCTGGTGTCTGCGGCAAGGGCGGCTATGCTGATGCAATGTCCAGCCAACCTGCCCGGGTACTCGTCGTCGAAGACGAGGCCGCCATCGCCGACACCCTGCTTTATGCGCTGCGCAGCGAGGGCTACAGCGCCAGCCATTGTGCGTTGGGCCGTGAGGCCCTGGCGCTGCTGCGCCAGGACGGGGCCGATGTGGTGGTCCTGGATGTCGGCCTGCCCGACCTGGGCGGCTTCGAGGTCTGCCGTGAACTGCGCACTTTCAGCCAGGTGCCGGTGATCTTCCTGACCGCCCGCAACGATGAGTTCGACCGCGTACTGGGGCTGGAACTGGGCGCCGATGACTATGTGACCAAGCCCTTCTCGCCGCGCGAGATGGTGGCACGGGTGCGTGCGCGCCTGCGCCGTGCCGCCCCCGCTGCGCCGGTCGCGGCCGAGCCGGGTGGCTGGAAGCAGCTGGGCCGCTTCGGCATTGACCAGGAAGGCCGGCGCATCCGCTACGAGGAAGTATTGCTGGACCTGACCCGCTACGAATACGCCTTGCTGGCGGCGCTGCTGCAGCGGCCCGGGGCCATCCTGAGCCGGGCGCAGCTGATGGAACGCGGCTGGGACCACACCAGCGACAGTACCGACCGCACGGTCGATACCCACGTCAAAACCCTGCGCGCCAAGCTGCGTGCGGCCGGTGCACAGGGCGAGCCGATTCGCACCCATCGTGGCGTCGGCTACGCGCTGGATGTGTGACTGATGCGGCTGGGGCTGAAGATATTTTTGGGATTCTTCCTGATTGTCGGCATCGCCGCGTTCTTCGTGATGCGGGTGTTCGTCAATGAGGTGAAGCCCGGCGTGCGCCAGGCCATGGAATCCACCCTGGTGGATGCGGCCAATGTGCTGGCGGTGATGGCGGCACCGGATCTCAAAGCCGGGCATATCGGCGATGGTGACTTCGCCGCGCGCCTGGCCACTGCCCAGCGCCGCGATCCCAAGGCGATGGTGTGGCGCTTCCCCAAGCGCAGCATCGACTACCGGGTGACGGTGACCAATGCGCAGGGAATAGTGGTTTACGACTCGCGCGGGCAGGACGTGGGCCGCGACAACTCACGCTGGAATGATGTCTACAAGACCTTGCGCGGTGAGTATGGCGCGCGCTCCAGCCCGGAAATTCCGGGCGAAGAAATCAATACCGTGATGCATGTGGCGGCGCCGATGTACGACCCGGCCGACGGCCGCACCCTGATCGGCGTGCTGACGCTGTCGCAGCCCAATGACACCATCGATCCCTTCATCGTTGCCAGCCAGCGCGCCATAATCGCGCGCGGCGCGTGGTTGATCGGCTTGTCGGCGTTGATCGGCCTGCTGATGACCTGGTGGCTGTCGCGCGGCATCGGCGGGCTCAGCCGCTATGCCAAGGCGGTGAGCGCCGGTGAACCGGTGCCGCCACCCAAGCGCCGCCGCGATGAGATAGGCGACCTTGGCCAAGCGCTGGAAACCATGCGCCGCAAGCTGGAAGGCAAGGCCTACGTCGAGCAGTACGTGCAGTCGCTCACGCACGAAATGAAGAGCCCGCTGGCGGCGATACGCGGTGCCGCCGAGCTGCTGCAGGAGCCCTTGCCGGAAGCCGATCGTCAGCGTTTCGCCGCCAATATCGTGCAGCAGGAACGGCGCCTCACTGAAACCATCGACCAGCTGCTGCGGCTTGCCGAAGTGGAGCAGCACGGATGGCTGCAACGGCGCAGCGCGGTGGATCTGGTAGCGGTCTGCCGCGCGCTGGCCGAGGACGCGGCGCCACGCCTGCAGGCAGGGCAGATCGAGCTGGATGCAGCGTTGCCGGAGCAGGCGCTGGTGCAGGGCGATGCCTTCCTGCTGCGGCAGGCGCTGTCCAATCTGCTGGACAACGCGATCGCGTTCTCCGCGCCCGGCGGCCGCATTGTGGTGGGCCTGCAGCGGCAAGGGCCGAACTGGCGCATCGCGGTACGCGACAGCGGACCGGGCGTGCCGGAATACGCGCAGGACCGCGTGTTCGAGCGTTTCTACTCACTGGCGCGGCCGGGCAGCGGGCAGCGCAGTTCCGGCCTGGGCCTGCCGTTCGTGGCCGAGGTGGCGCGCCTGCATGGCGGCGTCGCGGCGCTGTGCAACCACCCGGAAGGCGGCGCCGAGGCCAGCCTGCTGCTACCGGCGGGCTGACTTCACATTCGCTTCAAACTCGGCACAAACCCCGTTCACCGGTCGCGTCCAAGCTGGTCCCGTTTCCACACGAGGACGGGACATGACTTCCCTGAAACTGCTGTTGCGCTTCGCCATTGTCGGCGGGCTGGTGTTGTTGCTGCTGATTCCCCTGGTGCTGATCCGCAGCACCATCAACGAGCGTGAGCGTTACCGCGACGAGGCGGTCGAACGGGTGTCGCAGAGCTGGGCCGGCGAGCAGTCGTTGATTGGCCCGGTACGGGTGCTGCCGTGGACCCAGCAGCGCGAAGTTGAAATTCCCGCCGAAGGAGACAAGCCGCGCCGGACCGAGCTGCGTGTTGAAGGCGGCTATGACCTGCAGATGCCGACGCGCTTGAACGTGCAGGGCAATATGCGCACCGATGAGCGCACCGTGGGGCTGTTCAAGGTGCCGGTCTACAACTGGCAGGCCAAGCTGCAGGCTGAGTTCGCCGAAACCAGCTATGTCGCGGTGCCGGGGCGGACCTATGGCAACCCGTATCTGGCCATGGGCATCTCCGACGTACGCGGTCTTGTTGGCACGCCGAACCTGCGCGTCGACGGCCGAGCGATCCAGTTGAAGCCGGGCGCCGGGGTATTGGAGGGAACTTCCAAGGGCCTGCATGCAACGCTGTCGCCACTGCCGGACTCGATGCAGGGCGTGTTGCGCGAGGGCAGCAAGGTGGAACTGGAATTCGTGCTTGGCGGCACCCGTTCGTTGGCGATTGCGCCGGTGGGTGACGATACCCGGGTTTCCTTGTCTTCGACCTGGCAGCACCCGTTGTTCGGCGGCAGCTTCCTGCCCAACGAGCGCAGCATCGATACCAGCGGTTTCAAGGCGGAGTGGGCGGTGTCTTCGCTGGCGTCGGCGGCGCAGTCGCAGCTGGCTCAGGCCATTCGCAGTGACGGCAGCAATGTCGAGGTCCTCAACGTGGCCCTGGTGGACCCGGTGGACACCTATACGCAGGTGGACCGGGCCAGCAAGTACGGCATCCTGTTCGTGTTGCTGACCTTCGTTGGCTTTGCGTTGTTCGAGCTGATCAAGCAGTTGAAGATCCACCCGCTGCAGTACCTGCTGGTGGGCCTGGCGTTGGCGATCTTCTTCCTGCTGCTGTTGAGCCTGTCCGAGCAGATTGCGTTCTGGCAGGCGTATCTGATCGCGGCGGCGGCCTGTATAGGCCTGCAGGGTTTCTATCTGAGCGGCGTATTGCATAGCTGGAAGCGCGGTGTCGGCTTCGCGACGATGCTGACGATGTTGTACGGCGTGCTGTATGTGCTGCTGGTCTCGGAGAACAACGCGTTGCTGATGGGCTCGCTGCTGCTGTTCGGCATCCTGGCGGCGATCATGTGGATCACCCGCAAGGTGGATTGGTACGAGCTGAGCAATCGTGCGGTGAACAAGCAGGCTTGATTGGACGGTTGCGATGACGGGGCGGGGTGGCATTGGCCATCCCGCCTCTTTCGTAAGGAGGAATGACATGAATCGTGCATTGATCCATCGCCGTGCGCAGCGTTTGTTGCCGGCGGGTATCGAGACCTGCGGCTTGTTGCACTTCGGCATGGCACCAGGGCAGGTGGAGCGGGTGTTGCTGGGCAGTGTGTTTGCAAGTGAGCAGGCGCAGGGGGTTGTGGCGCTGCGCTTGTCGTTGTCGACGGCGTTGGCGATCCGGCGCAAGGGGCTGCGGTATTTCGAGGCTGGGGATTGGGTGTATTCGGCGTTTGCGGCGGGTTGTTCGCTGGATATTGATGACGATGTGTGCGGGACGACAGTGGCTATGGACGCGCTGCCGAAGACGCATGGGGCTGGGTATTCGGCTGTTGCTCAAGATGGCCGCTCATGGTTTGTGGTGCTGCCGGTGGAGCGGATGGTGGTTTACGGGTGGTGGGAGTGAGGGGCGGTTGGCGGCAGCAAGCCGGGCTGCATAACGATTCCCTTCTCCTGCTTGCGGGAGAAGGTGCCCGATGGGCGGAATGACCCTTCAGCAAGTGGGGCTGCATGACGCTTCCCTTCTCCTGCTTGCGGGAGAAGGTGCGCGGAGGGCGGAATGACGCTTCAGCAAGTGGGGCTGCATGACGCTTCCCTTCTCCCGCTTGCGGGAGAAGGTGCCCGGAGGGCGGATGAGGGGAGCTTTTAGCTTTGGTGTTGCTGCTGGCTATAGTCGAGGTGGAGCCGGAGCCGGAGCGGGAGCTTTCACTCCCCTGCGGGGAGCGAGTTACTTTTCTTTGCTTGTGCAAAGAAGAAGTAACCAAAAGAAAGCACACCCTGCCTCCGCGCCCACGCCGCTACGCGACGCGGGTCCACTCCGCTGGCAGGATTTTTCGACGATACATCCCTGTATCGTCGAAAAACGACGTGCGTCCTGCACGTCGCCCCGTGCGGGGTCTTGTCCGCCAGCTCCGTCGCTGCGGAAGGGGCCCGGTAAGTCAAAGGCGGGAGCAACAGCAAAGGCAACAGCAAGAGCAACAGCAAGAGTCGCAGCAAGAGCGGCAGCAAGAGCAGCAGCAACAGCAACAGCAGCAGCGAGAGCAGCAACAGTCAGAGCAATGGCCGTGATCGGCAAAGTCGGGTGCAGCCAGCGCTGGCGCAAGTGCTGGCGACCCTGCGGACTGAATCGCGCCGTTATAGCTGAACCATGACCATTGGCCGACTCGGCAGCTGCAGTTCACTGGCTAGACTCGACGCTTTGTTGGCAATTGGGCCTTAGGCCGGGGAAAGCATGATCAAGCGGGGATTGTTGGCGTTGTGCATGGGTTTGGCGGTGAGCGCTACGGCGCAGGCGGCTGAGCAGGTGGATCTGGACATGGTCAGCAAGATCCGCCAGGAAGCTTTCCATCGTTCGCAGGTGATGGATACCTTCAGCCATCTGACCGAAACCATCGGCCCGCGCCTGAGTAATTCGCCGGCCATGACCCAGGCCAATGCCTGGAGCCGTGGCAAGTTCAACGAGTGGGGCCTGGTCAATGTGCACGACGAGGCCTTCGAGGACTTCGGCCGTGGCTGGGAGTTCACCTCGGCCAGTGTCGAGATGCTGGGCCAGCGCGTCCAGCCGCTGCATGCCCTGCCCAAGGCGTGGACGCCGGGCACCAATGGCGCGGTGGAAGGTGAGCTGATCCAGGTCGATATCAAGAAGCTGGCCGACCTTGAGAAGTACAAGGGCAAGCTGCGTGGCAAGATCCTGCTGCTGGGTGATGCGCGCGAATACAAGCGCGGCACCGAGTCCGATTCGCACCGTCACGATGCAACCTCGCTGGAAGGCCTGCAGGCCTTCACCATTCCCAAGACGGCGGAAGAGGACCGCGCAAAGCGGCTCAAGGAGTTCAACGAGCGGCAGGAGCTGACCAAGGCGGTCAATGCGTTCTTCATCGAAGAAGGCGCGCTGGCGTCGATCAGCATCAGCGGTTGGGACAACGGCATCATCCGTGTGGCCGGCGGTGGTTCGCGCAAGGCTGGCGAGTCGGTGGGCATTCCGGAACTGGCAATGATCGCCGAGCATTTCAATCCGCTGGTGCGGGCACTCAAGGACAAGCAGACGGTAACGCTGCGGGTCAACGTGGATGCGCGCTTCACCGACGACACCAATCAGCCAGGTCACAACACGCTGGCCGAGATCCGTGGCAGCAGCAAGGCCGACGAGATCGTGATGCTGGGCGCGCATATGGACTCCTGGCACACCGGCACCGGCGCCGCTGACAACGCTGCGGGCGTGGCGGTGATGATGGAAGCGATGCGCATCCTCAAGGCGGTGGGCGCCAAGCCCAAACGCACCATCCGCGTGGGTCTGTGGAGTGGTGAGGAGCAGGGCCTGATTGGTTCGCAGGCATATGTGGCGCAGCATTTCGCGCGTTACCCGGAGCCGACCGATGCGGTGCAGAAGGCGCTGCCGGCGTCATTGCGTGAGCCGACCGGTCCGCTGCAGAAGCTGCGTGATTACGACAAGTTCCAGGTCTACTTCAACATGGACAATGGTTCGGGCCGGTTCCGTGGCATCTATGCGCAGGAAAACATGGCGGCGATGCCGATCTTCGAGGCATGGTTGAAGCCGTTCAATGATGTGGGTGCGACCACGGTGGCCACGCGCAATACCGGCAGCACCGATCACATCAGTTATGACCGGGTGGGTCTGCCGGGCTTCCAGTTCATCCAGGATCGTCTGGATTACTTCAGCAATGTGCATCACAGCCATCTGGATACCTGGGATCACGCCGAGGCGGAGGATCTGAAGCAGGCGGCGGCGATTGTGGCGTCGTTCGTTTACAACGCTGCGATGCGCGAGGAGCGGTTCCCGCGCAAGCCGTTGTTGGAGAAGTGAGTCTGGCAGCTGGCGCGTAGTGCTGATTTGGGAAGGGCCGCTTTGCGGCCCTTCTGCTTTTGGGGCAGAGCAAGCAATGCTCGATGTCTCCCTTCTCCCGCTTGCGGGGGAAGGTGCCCGAAGGGCGGATGGGGGGAGCTTTGGCTCTTGTTGTTGCTGGCGCTTTGTTGTCTCGTTGACAAGCAAGATCAAGATCAAGATCAAGAGCTTTCGCTCCCCTACGGGAACGAGTCACTTTTCTTTGCTTGTGCAAAGAAGAAGTAACCAAAAGAAAGCACACCCTGCCTCCGCGCCCACGCAGCTACGCAGCGCGGGTCCACTGCGCTGGCAGGATTTTTCGACGAGACATCCCTGTCTCGTCGAAAAACGACGCACATCCCTGTGCGTCGCCCCATGCGGGGTCTTGTCTGCCAGCTCCGTCGCTGCGGAAGGGGCCCGGTAAGGCAAAGGCTGGAGCAGCGGCAAGGGCCGAAGCCAGAGCTGAAGCCAGAGCTGAAGCCAGAGCCAGAGCTAGAGCTAAAGCTAGAGTTAGAGCGGCCCTCACCCCAACCCCTCTCCCGCAGGCGGGAGAGGGGCTAAAGCCGGGGCGCTGCTTGGCGGTTGAAGCGGGTTCGAAGCACCGGCAGGGGGGAAGAGGTAAAATGCCCCGATTCCCACTTCTGCGCCCGTCATGACCGTCCGTACCCGCTTTGCCCCCAGTCCCACCGGCTACCTGCATATTGGTGGCGCCCGCACCGCGCTGTATTGCTGGCTGGAAGCGCGCCACCGTGGCGGTGAGTTCGTGCTGCGCATTGAAGATACTGACCGTGAGCGCTCAACCCAGGCCGCCATCGACGCCATCCTCGAGGCGATGGACTGGTTGGGCCTGGGCTATGACGAAGGCCCGATCTACCAGACCGAGCGCGTCGCCCGTTACAAGGAAGTGGCCGAGCAGCTGATCGCCGACGGCAAGGCCTATTACGCCTACGAGACCAAGGAAGAGCTCGACGCCATGCGCGAAGCCGCCATGGCCAAGCAGGAGAAGCCGCGTTACAACGGGGCCGCCCGCGAGCTCAAGCTGGCCTACAAGGACGACCCGAACCGCGTCATCCGCTTCAAGAACCCGCTTGAAGGCACGGTGCTGTTCGATGACCTGATCAAGGGCAACATCGAAATCGCCAACAGCGAGCTCGATGACATGGTCATCTTCCGCCCGGACGGCTACCCCACCTACAACTTCGCGGTGGTGGTCGACGATTGGGACATGAAGATCAATGAAGTCATCCGCGGTGATGACCACATCAACAACACCCCGCGCCAGATCAACCTGTACCAAGCCATCGGCGCGCCGGTGCCCAAGTTCGGCCATATGCCGATGATCCTGGACGAGCAGGGCGCCAAGCTGTCCAAGCGCACCGGCGCGGCCGACGTGATGCAGTACAAGGACGCCGGCTACCTGCCCGAGGCCTTGCTGAGCTACCTGGCCCGCCTGGGCTGGTCGCACGGTGACCAGGAGATCTTCACCCGCCAGGAACTGATTGATCTTTTCGACGTCACCAACTGCAATTCCAAGGCCGCGCGCCTGGACATGGCCAAGCTGGGCTGGGTCAACCAGCACTTCCTGAAGACCGAAACGCCTGAATCCATTGCGCCGCACCTGGTCTACCAGTTGGAAAAGCTGGGTCTGGACCTGGGCAACGGCCCGGCGCCGGTTGACGTGGTCATCGCCCTGCGCGAGCGCGTGCAGACCCTGAAGGAAATGGCCGAGAAGGCCGTGGTCTGGTACACCCCGCTGAACGAGTACGACGAAGCCGCGGTGGCCAAGCACTTCAAGGCTGGCGCCGAGGTTCCGCTGGGCAAGGCCCGCGAGCTGCTGGCCGCGGCTGAATGGACTGCCGAAGGCGTGTCGGCGGCCCTGCACGAGGTGGCCGCACAGCTGGAAATCGGCATGGGCAAGGTAGCCCAGCCGCTGCGCGTGGCCATCACCGGCACCCAGGTGAGCCCGGATATTTCCCATACGGTGTACCTTGCCGGCCGCGACGAGGCCTTGAAACGCATCGACGCCGCACTCATCAAGATCCCGACGGCCTGATTCGGACGAGGTAGCCATGACCGACGCACACTCCTGTACCGCCCCGCATCACCACGTTGAAGACGCGGCGGATTTTGTTGCGGTGGTCGAACGGGTGTGCCGTGAGCGCGGTTTGCGGCTGACGCCGATCCGCGCCAACGTGCTGCGCCTCATCGCCGAGGCGGGCAAGCCGGTCAAGGCTTACGAACTGCTGGAATGGGTGCGCGAAGGCAAGGGTGTCGGCGCCGATGCGCCACCCACCGTGTACCGCGCGCTGGATTTCCTGATGGCCAATGGCTTCGTGCACAAGCTGTCATCGGTCAACTCGTTTGTCGCCTGCCATCACCCGAGCAGCAACCAGCATTCGGTGCCGTTCCTGATCTGCGACCGTTGCCATAGCGCGGTGGAGCTGGAGGATCGCGACATCGTCCGCCAGCTGGAAGCCCGCGCCAAGGAG
This sequence comes from Stenotrophomonas sp. STEN240, assembly GCF_056756175.1. Taxonomy (NCBI): domain Bacteria; kingdom Pseudomonadati; phylum Pseudomonadota; class Gammaproteobacteria; order Lysobacterales; family Lysobacteraceae; genus Stenotrophomonas; species Stenotrophomonas sp. STEN240. The sequence continues at coordinate 23,713 of NZ_JBRRBO010000031.1, forward strand.
CTGGGTTTCAAGCCGCAGGCACAGACGCTGGAAGTACATGGCCTTTGCGCGAACTGCGCAGGGTGAAGCTCAAAGCCCCTCTCCCGGCGGTAGAGGGGTTGGGGTGAGGGTAAGGTGCCGCTCCAACAAGGCTGAAATCTCGTAGCCCTCTGTTCTTTTGTGGAAGCGGCATAAGCCGCGAAGCCAATAGGCTCCGACCGCCCCATCACGTTGGTGCGGTCAATGCGCTATCGGCTTCGGATGTCGTAGTGGCTTCGCGGCTAATGCCGCTCCTACAACAGCCGGCCGTGCTTACGGCTTCGGTGTTGCTTCGTAGACCACGTTGCCATCCTTGATGGTCTGCAACACCTTGATGGTGTGCAGCTGGCTGCGTTCGATGCTCAGCGGGTTGTCCGACAGCAGGGCCAGATCCGCGCGCTTGCCGACTTCGATCGAGCCCTTGCTGCTCTCCTCGCCATACTGCCGCGCTGCCCACAACGTGATCGCCTTCAGCGCGATCGCCGGTGAGACACGCTGGTCAGGTCCCAGCACACGGCCACTGCGGGTTACGCGGTTGACCGTCGCATCCAGCACCCGCATCGAATCCGGGAACACCACCGGCGCATCATGGTGCGAAGTGAACACCATGCCGGCATCCAGTACCCACTGCGTGGGCGAAATGTTCTCGGCGCGTTCCGGCCCCAGTACCGAGTCGCGGTGCCAATCACCCCAGTAATAGGTGTGCATCGGGAACAGCGAGGGGAAGATGCCCAGACGGCGCAGTTCGCCAACCTGGTCCTTGCGCAGGGTCTGGCCGTGGATCAGCACCGGGACCAGATGCTTGTCCGGGTACTTCGCCTCGGCGGTGGCAACGGCGTGGATCAGCTGGTCGATGGCGGCGTCGCCATTGGCATGCGCCAGTACCTGCCAGCCATGGCCCCAGGCCTGGGTGATCAGGTCATCGACCTTGGCGGTTGGAAACGCGGGGTAACCGGCATAGTCGGGCTTCTCGCCTTCGGGAACCTTGTAGTAAGGCTTGGTCAGCCATGCTGTCTTGCCTTGCGGCGAGCCATCCAGGCTGATCTTCACCCCGCCGATGCGGAAGTGGTCGGTGTAGTTCAGGCCATAGAACGGGCCCTGCATGGCCGGGTTCTGCAAGGCCACTTCAATATCGGGATAGGACACCACGTCGATCTTGAGCTTGCCGGCCTTGGCGGCCATCGGCAGCAGCTGCAGGGTGCCAGCGTCGGTTTTGCCGTCCTGCGCGGTGGTGTAGCCGTATTTCATATACAGCGCCTGGCCGGCTTCGAGCATGGCCAGTGACTGCTCGGCGGTCATCGCCGGCATCAGCTTGGCCAGGGCGATGTTGTGCGCGCTTTCCTCAAGCACGCCGTCGGGTACGTTGCTGCCGGGTTCGCGGCGGATCACGCCGCCCGGCGGGTTGGGCGTGTCGGCAGTGATGCCGGCCAACTCCAGCGCCTTGCTGTTGTAGGCACCGAGGTGGCCGGATTGATGCATCAGGATGACCGGGATATCGGTGGCGATCGCATCCAGGTCCTGGCGGGTCGGGTGCCGCTGTTCGACCAGCTGCGAATCGTCGTAGCCGAAGCCGATCAGCACCTTGTAGCCCTCGGGCGTGGTGGGGTGCGCGCGGAACTCGCGCATGATCTTCTGCAGCGCCGGGATCGAGTTGCCTTCGCCATCGGGTGCAGGCAGCAGGTTCGCCGACAGCGCCTGCAGGCCGACGCCGGAAACATGGCCGTGCGCATCGATGAAACCCGGCGTCAGGGTGTGGCCCTGCAGATCCACCTGCTGCGCCTGCGGGCTGAAGCGCTGCGCCGCCTTGCGGGTGCCGACAAAGGCGATGCGGCCGTCGCGCACGACGATGGCTTCGGCATCGGGCTGTTTGTCATTGACGGTGATGATGGGGCCGCCGGAATACAGCGTGTCGGCGGCGTTGGCGGCCGGGGCCGTGAGTGCAGCCAAGATGGAAGCGGCCAGAATCAGTTTCATCAAGGGTTCGCCCGGCTGGAGACAGGGGTACAGCCTAGCGCTTTAGTCCTTACCGTTGTGTTGAAGGAGCGGCGCGGTCTGTTTTGAAGCGGGAGTTGGCTTGGATGCGGTTGATTCTGGGCCGTTCTTGCGTCGCGTGGCGGGTTGTTACGGCGATGGATGCGCGGGTGGTTTGCAGGGTTCATTGGGAAAGCCCCTGCCGAGCATGGCTCGGCACTACACGCTCCCTCCCTTTTGCGTAGCAAAGGGGAGGGTTGGGGAGGGGTGCTTTGGCTTGTGCTGCTCGTGCGCGTTCACCGGGCAAACCCCTGCCGAGCATGGCTCGGCACTACCGCTCTAGCCCCTCTCCCGCTTGCGGGAGAGGGGTTGGGGTGAGGGCAGCTTTCGCTGGTAATGCCCCTGCCGAGCGTGGCTCCGCACTACCGGGTGGCGGTGGGCGTTGCGGCCGTATCCACTTCCACCACCACCGACATGCCGGGGCGCAGGCGGGCGGCCAGCGGCTGGTCGGGGTCGATGGCGATGCGGATCGGCAGGCGCTGCACCACCTTGGTGAAATTGCCGCTGGCGTTGTCGGGCTTGAGCACCGAGAACTCCGAACCGGTAGCGGGGGCAATCTGCTCGATGCGGCCGGTCAGCTTCTTGCCCTGGAAGGCATCCACACTGAAGGTCGCCGGCTGGCCGATGGCCATGTTCCAGGTCTGGCCTTCCTTGTAGTTGGCCACCACCCACAGCGTGTCCGGCACCAGGAACAGCAACTGGCTGCCGGCGGTGACGTACTGGCCCAGGCGCACGGTCGCTTCCGATACCTGACCGTCGCGCGGGGCCTTGATCACGGTGTTGTCCAGATCGATGCGGGCCAGCTCCAGCGCCGCTTCGGCCATGGCGACCTTGGCTTCCAGCCCCTTGCGCGCCACCTGGGTGGAGGTGAGGGTCTGCTCGGCGATATTGATGGCCGCCTGCGACTGGGCGACGCCGGCCGTTGCCACCTGTGCCGAGGAGCGCAGTTTGTCGCGGTCGCTGTTGGACACCAGCTGCTGTGCCGCCAACTGCTCGTAGCGCTGCAGTTCGGTGCGGCTGCGTTGCTGCTCAGCCTGCTCGGCCGAATGGTTTGCCCGTGCCGAGCTGATCTGCGCGCGGTTCTGCGCCTGGCTCTGGTCGGAGTTGGCCAGCTGCGCGCGTGCATCGTCGAGCGAAGCCTGGGCCTGGTCCACCTTCTGCTGGTAGATGCGCTGATCGATGCGCAGCAGTGGCTGGCCCTGCTTCACATGATCGAAGTCGCTGACCAGCACTTCGGTGACATAGCCATTGACCTGTGGTGCAAGCACCGTCACCTGGCCGCGCACATAGGCATCGTCGGTGTGCATGCGCGGGCTGTTGAATGGCCACAGCTGCCAGGCGCGCAGGATCAGGGTCAGCCCGATCATGGCGACGACGATCATCACCACCACGCTGGTGCGGCTGGGCCGGTTGTACTTGGACACCGCTGCGGGAGGCGGGGTTGAAGCGGTCTTTTCGGTTTTGTTGCTCATGTTTCTGCTCGTTTGTTCTGGGTGCCGGCGCGGTCACGGCCGATTACCTGCTTCACACGTGGGTTGCGTAGCGTCACTTCCAGCAGCAGCCAAGTCAGGAAACAGATCGCTACCCAGCCGCTGAAGGCGAATACATCGTTGAACGCACGCACATTGGCCTCGCGCTTGGCGGTGGCCGCCAGTGCAGCGCTGGCCTGTGCCTTGAGTTGTACCGGGTCGGTGATGATGCGGGCGTAGGCTTGCTGCTGTAGTTGCAGTCGCCGCGCCACCTGCGGGTCGGCGGGGTTGAGCTGGCTGACCAGTGCGGTGGAATAGATGTGCTCGCGGTGCAACTGGAAGCTGCTCAGGAAGGCCGAACCGGCCAGGCTGCCGAAGCTCTGGGTCAGCGACAAAATCACGATGAAGGACACGATGTGGTCCAGTCCGCGCGCCATCGCCTGGCGTATGCCCATCAACATCAGCGGGCCCATGAACATGCCACTGCCCACCGCCGCAAGGAATTGGCTGAGGGCGAAGTCCATCGGCCGGTCCATGCTGGTGCGGTGCTGGTCGAGGAAGGCGGCGCTGCCAAGCAGGATGATCGAGACCAGCAACTGCGGAATCAGCGCCTTCGGCCCGAAGGTCAGCGCGCCGGCGGCGATGCCGAGCAGCACGCCGATCAGGATCACCCCGAACAAGGGCGCCATCTGGTCCGGCCCCATGCCCAGCGTGCGCATCATCGTGATCATCCCGTAGGACTGCTCGTTGGTGAGGAAGCGGATCAGGAAGGCGCCGGCGATGAAGCGCAGCATCACCGGGCCCATCAGCCAGCGCACCTGCAGCAGCGGATTGCGGCGCTGGTGTTCGATGCACAGGCCAGCGGTGATCAACACCACCGCGGCCGCCAGCGCCCAACCCAGCCACGGTGAATCGAACCACCAGTGCAGATAGCCTTGGCTCAGCACCACCACCAGCAGCGCCAGGCCGGGGGCGAGCAGGGCGAAGGTGAGGAAGTCCTTGCGTTCGAATACCTTGATCTGGATGCCGGGCGGCAGCTTCAGCACCACCACGGCGGCGAACGAACAGAGCGCCAGCCCGGCCTCGAACAGATACAGGTTCTGCCACTCGCCGTGGTCCAGCAGACTGGGCGACAACAGCCACGCCAGCGGCACTGCCAGCTGCGACAGGCCCATGCCGATCACCAGCAGGTTGCCCACGTATTTGCGCGGCAGCGCCTGCAGCATGTACAGCGTGCCGAGGGTAGTACAGGCGGCGCCGGCAAAGCCGCTGGCGGCACGCACCAGCACCGTGGTGGTGGTGGTGCCGACAAACAGGTGCAGCACTGCCAGTGCGGCATAGGTGCCCAGGCCAATCTCGGCGAACAGGCGGATGCCGTATTCCTGGCGGAACTTGAACACCAGCAGGTTGGCACTGACGTTGACCATCAGATAGGCGGCAACCAGCCAGTTCGCCTCGCTCGCCTGCAGCCCCATCTGGCCGGTAATCAAAGGCAGGTTGGCGCTGATAAGCGCATTGCCCAGGCCGCCGGTGATGGCCACCAGCACCGCCACGGCGGCATAGGCCGCGCGCCGATACGGCGGGTGCCAGGGCATCGACGCCGAACCGGGCAGGGTGGGCTTTTCGTGCTCCTCCCAATCGGGAATGGGTTTGAGCGGCTTCATTTGGCTTCCGGTGCGAGCGGCGCGGCGAGGCCGGGGCGCAGCAATTCAAGCGCACGCCGTGCGAGGGTGGCGCGATCTTCGGCGGTGCGCCCGCGCAGGGCCGCGCCCAGCATGCTGGAGATCAGCGAAATATCGGCTAATTCCAGATCCCGCCGGCACAGGCCCGCGGCCTTCGCGCGCTGCAGAGCCGGTGCTGACAGGTTGAGGATGTGCTCGCGTGCGGCCTTGATGGCGGGGTGGTCCGGGTCCACCGCGCGCCAGTAATCAGCCAGTGCCGGCGAGTGCACGATGCGCTTGGCCATGCCGACGATCAACTCGAACAAGGCATCGTCACGCTCGCCCAGTTCCTGCAGGTGGGCTTCGATCTTTTCCACGGTCCGTTGCAGCAGCGCTTGGATCAGCGCGGTGCGGTCGGGGAAGTTGCGGTAGAGCGTTGCCCGGCCCACGCCGGCACGCTCCACCACAAGGTCAAGCGGGGCGGTGATGCCGTGCTCGCCGAACACGGCGTCAGCCGCGTCCAATAGCAATGCACGACGCGCGGCGGCATCGGAACGTATGGAAGTCATGCTGTCCATGATCCGGACAAAATTGTCCGGTTTCAATGGGCAGCGCGTAAACGCGCCGTCGCAGCTTCCCTTTTGTTCAGCTCGCGGCGGCCTGTGGGCGCAGGCGCGCTTCGCGGATCGGCAGGTTCACCAATGCCGCAGCAACCGCCAGCGCCATGTCGGCGTACCACATCCAGCTGAAATCGCCGCCGTATTCCAGTGCCACGCCGCCCAACCAAGCGCCGAAGAACGCGCCGATCTGGTGCGAGAACAGGGTCAGCCCGAACAGGGTGCCCATGTGCCGCGGGCCGAACAGCTTGCCGACCAGGCCAGCGGTCGGTGGCACGGTCGCCAACCAGGTAAAACCAAGTGCTGCGGCGAATACGTAGAAGGTCATCGGCGTCGGCGGCGAGGCCAGGTAGACCGCAATCAGCACCGCGCGGCTGAGGTACATCCAGAACAGCAGCCACTTCATGCGGAAGCGCTCACCGAGCGCGCCGATGATCAAGCTGCCGGCGACGTTGAACAGGCCGATCAGCGCGATCGAGACCGAGGCCACATTGGACGAGAGCCCGCACAGCGCGATTTCGCCCGGAAGGTGAGTGACCAGAAAAGCGATATGCACGCCGCAGGTGAAGAAGCCCAGATGCAGGCACCAGTAGCTGCGGTCGCGCAGTGCACGCTGCAGCTGTGGTCGCAGTTCTTCACCGTCGGCAGCGCCTTGCACGCGCGGTGCGCGCTTGCGCAGTGGCCAGGCCAAGGGCAGTGACAGCAGCACGATGAAGGCCAGCGCATACAAGGCCTTGATCCAGCCGAAGGCACTGAGCAGCAACTGCACCAGCGGCGCGAACAGGAACTGCCCCAGCGAACCACCGGCGTTGATGATGCCTGCCGCCATAGAGCGTTTCTGTGCGGGAATGCGCCAGGCGGTTGCACCGATCAGCACCGAGAAACTACCAGCACCAGCGCCGGCGGCCAGCAACAGCCCGAAGCTGAGATTGAGGCCCCAAGCGCCAGGTAGCAGTGGGGCTGCAACCAGGCCGATGGCCAGCAGCACGCCGCCGCCGACCAACACCGGCAAGGGGCCGCGCTTGTCGGCCATCGCACCGAAGAAGGGTTGCACCGCACCCCAGACAAACTGGCCGATCGCCAGCGAGAAGCTGATCTGGGCGACGCCCAGCCCGGTGGAAACATGGATGGGGTCGATCAGCAGCCCGCTGGTCTGGCGCACGCCCATGGTCACCATCAGGATGGCGGAGGCGGCCAGCAACAGGAGCCAGGGCGTGCGGGGCGGGGCTTGGGTGTTCATGCAGCTCGTCCTTGGTCCAGGGCCTGGGAAAGGGCTTCCAGCTGTTGGTTGAGCGTGGTTGTGCGCGCGCTGCCGAACAGCGTTTCGACTTCCTGTTGCGCGTGTTGCCAGAGCGGGAAGGCTTTCTGCAGGCGCCGTTTACCGGCGGCGCTGATCTGCACCTGGCGTTGGCGGGAGTCCTCGCCGGGCACGGCGCTGAGCAGCCCGACATCAAGCAGAGGCTTGAGGTTGCGGGTAAGGGTGGTGCGGTCCATGCCAAGCGCCTCGGCAAGCTCGCCGAGGGGGCGAGGTTGGCTTGAGCGGCGCAGGATGGAATAGGCGTTGAGGCTCAGATCAGCGGCGGCCAGATGGCGGTCGTAGACCTGGGAGACGCGGCGCGCGGCGCGGCGCAGTTGGAAGCAGGTACAGGGGCTGTGGGCGTCCATCGGCAGTGTCGGCGGGGCGATGGGTTGGAGTTTAGGTGCATATGCACGTAATTGCGAGAGTTGGGTATTTGGGTTTGGGTTTGGGTTTTGGCTTGGGCCCTGGTTCTGGTTCTGGCTCGGGCTTTGGCTATTGCTCTGGCTCTGGCTCTGGCTCTGGCTGTGGCTGTGGCTGTGGCTCTGGCTCTGGCTCTGGCTCTGGCTCTGGCTGTGGCTGTGGCTGTGGCTGTGGCTGTGGTTCTGGCTCTGCGCTTGAGGCTTGGGCAGGCCGCAGGAGCAAGGGCCGCTGCTTTCCCTTCTCCCGCCTGCGGGGGAAGGTGCCCGGAGGGCAGATGGGGGGGCTTTTGATCTGGCTTTGGCGGTTCTTGAAAATGGTTCTACACAAATTGGTCAGCGCGAAGAAAGAAACCACCTTGCGGTGGTTTCAAGTGAGCTTGAGCTGTGAGAGGGCGGCCGAAGCAAAAGCAGAGGGCAAGAGCAGAATCACGAGCAAGAGCAGAAGCAAGAGCAGAAGCAAGAGCAGAAGCAAGAGCAGAAGCAAGAGCAGAAGCAAGAGCAGAAGCAAGAGCAGAAGCAAGAGCAGAAGCTTGCCCTCACCCCTACCCCTCTCCCGCAGGCGGGAGAGGGGAAAGCAGGGGCCAAAGCTAGAGCTGAAGCTCAAAGCAACAGCTCAAAGCAACAGCTCAAAGCAACAGCTCAATCCAATGCGCGCCAAACGTTTAGAACCAGGCGCGGATACCAAATGCCACACCACGTCCCGGCAGCGGCGAGTAATCCCGCAGCAACGAGGTGTGCGGGCGTGCCTCACGATCAGTCAGGTTGCTGCCATCAAGGAATACTTCGTAGCTGTTGCTGCCATTGCGGTCCCAGCGATAGGCCACGTGGGCATCCACCAGCGTGTAACCGGTACTGGCTTCTTCGTTCACGGCCACATCCTTCTGGCTGCCATAACGCACTGCACCCAGCGAGGCGCGCCAGCCGCCCAATGACCAATGCAGGTCGGCACCCACGCGGGCGGGGGCGATGCGCGGCAGGTAGCCGCCATTGGCCAGCTCGACGTTGTAATGATGTGCGTGATCACCGTGCGGTACGGCGATATCGGCGTTGCGGGTGCCGCTGCCATCCAGTTCGGCCTTCACGTAGTCGCCAAATACGCGCAGGTCCCAGTCACCGGACAGGCCTTCGATCATGTGCCAGGTTGCCTCGGCTTCGGCGCCCTTGAAGGTGGCGTCGTTCTGCGTCCAGGCGCGTACCGGCAGGCCGCCTTCCGCCACGCCGGTATCGGCCAGGTAGATGAAGTCCTTGAACTTGGTCTGGTAGATCGCCGCCTGCACGTCGATGCGCTCGCTGTGCGCATGCAGGCCCAGTTCGACGCGCTGGCCGCGTTCGGTGTCCATGTTGGCGTTGCCGATTTCCAGCGAGCGCGTGGCGATATGCGCGCCGGCCGCGTACAGCTCTTCATTGGTCGGTGCACGCTCGGAGGCATCCACGCCGAAGCGCAGGTCGAAGGTGTCGTTCAAGGCCCAGATGCCGGACGCCGACAGGTTGGTCGCGCCGAAGCTGCGGTTGCGCTGGGCGTCGTCGGTCTCCAGCTTGACCCGGTCGTGGCGGGCGCCCAGTTCCAGCTTGAACGGGCCGAACTGTTTTTCCTGCAGCACGAATGCGCCCAGCGTGTCGGTGGTGGTGCCCGGCACGAAGGCTTCTTCGCCGATGGCGCCAAAGTCGCTGCTGCCGAACTGCAGGCCGAAAGCACCATCCCAGCCGGCCAGCGGCTGCTGCACGGCTTCCAGGCGGCCTTCAAAACCCTTGTTGGTGAAGCGGGTGGAAGGCGTGCCGGCTTCCAGCTCGGTGTGCTCGTAGTCGGTGTAGCCGCCGCGCAGGGTCACGCTCTTCAGGAACGAGGTCGGGTTGTACAGGCCGCCCTTCAGGTCGAAGCGGTTCTGCACCATGTCGATACGTACATCGTGCTCGTCGCCTTCCTCGGCATCGCCGTGGTCATGGTCGTGGTCATCGTGGTCATGGCCGTGATCATCGTCGGCATGCACATGCGCGCCATTGGGGATGCCGTAGTTGCTGCGGTAGGTTCCCAGCGAGGCGCCAAGGTAGCCGTTTTCACCGAACCAGGTCGCACCGACGCCACCGGCGCGGGTACGCACCGAACTGTTCTCCAGGCGGCCACGGGGGCCGAGCTCGTCGCTGTCGGCGGCATGGTCGCCATGGCCATCGGCGTCCAGTGCATGCGGGTCGATCGCATAACCCGGGATGCGGTAGTCATCGCCGTTGCGGATCAGGCCATCGACATGCAGGACCAGGTTGTCGCCGCTGACCCCGTCCAATCGGAACATGCCGCTGCGTTCCTCATTGACCGAGTTGCCGCGCAGTTCGGCACGGCCGCTGAGCGGGCGGTCCGGTACTTCGCTGGCGATGCGGCCATCGACAACGTTGACCGCGCCGCCGATCGCGCCGCTGCCAAACAGCAAGGTGGCCGGGCCTTTCAGCACTTCGATCTGGTCGGCCAGGAACGGCTCGATGCTGGACGCGTGGTCGGCGCTGACGGTGGAGGCGTCCATGTTGCCGACGCCATTGGACACGACCGCTACGCGCGGGCCTTCCTGACCACGGATGATCGGGCGACCGACGCCGGGGCCGAAGAAGGTGCTCTGCACGCCGGGCAGTTTGGACACGGTATCGCCCAAGGTGCCGGACTTGTGCTCATCCAGGTCGGCACCGGCCAGAACATCAACGGGCCGCGCCAAAGACTCGGCCGAGCCCTGCAACGGCGACGCGGTGACCTTCACTGCGCTCAGCTCGGTCAGATGATGGCTCTGCCCGGCATCGTCATCGGCGGCACTGGCAACGGCGGGAAGGGCGGCGGCCAGGGCGAGGAACAGCAGGTGGTGCTGGGTGCGGCGTGGGAAGGGCATGATGATCTCTCTGTTACTTTGTATCACTTGGGTTGCAGGCTGAACCGCGAGCGGCAAGGGCTTGGCGCAGGCGGTTAGGGCGGGGAGGACGATTATGTTATATTATTCCATAACGTTCCGTCGCCCCTGCTGGAAGTCATGCCGACTGCACCTACCGGATTACGCAAATTCCTCGATCGCTTTGGTGCGACCGGATCCTTGATCTGTGCGGTGCATTGCGCGCTGTTGCCGGCCTTGCTGGCGGCGGCGCCGGCACTGGGCTTGTCGTTCTGGCTCAGCGATGGCGTCGAAGCCAGCATCGTCATCTTCGTGACCGTGCTGGGTCTGTTCAGCCTGATCTGGGGCTATCTGCGGCATCGCGCGCTGATGGCGCTGCTGTTGCTGGTGCCGGGATTGCTATTGCTGTGGGCTGGCCTGCTGCACCCGGAGCTACATCATTCGCAGGTTCCGCACGCCGTGGTGATGACGCTGGGCGGGGTGCTGGTGGGCTTGGCGCATGTGGTCAACCTGCGCTTGAATCACGTTCATATACATGACGCCAGCTGCGCACATTGAGGGGCGCATGGTAGGCTTCTCGTCCATGCGCGAGGGCGCTTGTTGTGGCCTCGCCAAACCCGTGCACGCACGGGGTAACTGATTACACACTAAGGAGTTGACGACATGGGTAAGGGTGACCGTAAGACCGCCAAGGGCAAGCGCTTCAACGCCAGCTATGGCATTTCGCGTTCGCACGTGAGCAAGGTGGCCGTGGGCGCAGCTGCGCCGGTTGCCAAGAAGACTGTCGCCAAGGCTGCTGCCAAGAAGGCTGTTGCCAAGAAGACCGTCGCCAAGGCCGGCTGATCCAGCCAGGCAGTGGTTACAGAAAAGCGGCGCATTGCGCCGCTTTTTTTGTGCCTGATCCGGATCGCGGATCGCCTTGGTGGGTTTCCCCGGGTGGGCTTCGCTTACCCGGGCTAGCTCACTTCGATTGGCGTAATGCCTGCTGCAGGGCCTGCGGGTCGCCATCGTTGGGCTGGGCCGGGATACCGATCAGCTGGGTCAGCAGCGGATAGACGTCGACGTTGTCGAAGGCGCTGAGCTGCTTGCCTTGTGCAAATGCCGGGCCGCGCGCGACGAATACCGCCTGCATCGACGGCAGCGCCGGGTCATAGCCGTGCGACCCGCGATCCCCCGGCTGGCGCTTGGCAATGCTGTCGCGGGTGATGGCGTCCCAGCCTTCCTGCATCTGGCAGACGATGGCCGGGATGCGCGGGTTGCTGCCGTAATGCCAGCGCGCCGGCAACTGCGCTTTGTTCCAGCATTGGTAGTGCGGGTGTTCGCCGAGCAATGCTTTTTTCGCATCAGCCTGCTTGCCTGGTAGCGGCGCGAAACCCACCGATTGCCCCACCGATACCACCTTGGCGACAGCCGGCGACACCATGTCTTCGATTGCAACAGCATTGCCGAACTTGACTGTTGCCATGCCGTGATCGGAAACCACGATCACATTGGTGGCATCGAGCAGCCCATCGCGGCGCATGCCATCCATCAGTTGACCGATGGCGGCATCGACCTGCTGCAATGCGGTCTTGTACTCGATTGAATCCGGGCCGTGCGCGTGCCCGGCCTTGTCCACCTGTTCCATGTAGGTGGCGACAAAGCGCGGCTTGATCGCATCCGGTTCGCCGTGCAGCCACGCCAGTACCTGGTTCATGCGCTCGGGCAGCGGCACGCTTTCGTCATACATGCGCCACTGGTTGGCGTGCAGGCCGCGCACCGGTGCTTCGCTGCCCGGCCACGACCAGGTGGCGCTCTTCAGGCCGGCCTTGCGCACGCTGACCCAGATAGGCTCGCCGCCATCCCACCAGGCGGCATTCTGCACGGCGGCGCGGTCGCTGACCTTGAACTCGCCAAGTGCATCGGCGCTCATCGCGTTGTGTACCAGGCCGTGGTGGTCCGGACGCAGGCCGGTGACCAGGGTGTAGTGATTGGGGAAGGTGAGCGAGGGGTAGGAAGGACGCATGCCGACGCTGCGCACGCCTTCGCGCGCCAAACGCATCAGGTTGGGGCTGTCCGCTTCGCTGAGTTTGTCCGCGCGCAGGCCGTCGATGGAGATCATCAATACAGTGGGCGGAACCGCCGGTGCGGCGACCGGGGAAGGCGTGCTGGCGCAGGCGGCAAGCAACGCGCAGGCCAGCACGCTGGTCGAAATACGTAGAAAAGTCATGCCGCCATGATAGGCCGCACCGGTGACCGTACAAATACAACCTTCGGCATGTTGTCTCCGGCTGATCGACCCTGTAGCCCGCGCAAGCAAAGCGCAACCGGGGAGCCCGCACGCTCAGCCAAACAGATCCGCCAGCCGCTCGTGCTCGCAGGGCACGCCTTCCAGTTTCAACAGCGCCGCCTTGGTCGGCAGCCCGCCGCCGAAGCCGGTGAGCGTGCCGTTGTTGCCGATCACGCGATGGCAAGGCAGCACGATGGGCAGCGGATTGCGGCCATTGGCGGCACCTACGGCACGCGTCGCGGTAGGGCGGCCGATGTGTTCGGCAAGCTGCCGGTAGCTCCAGGTGGCGCCAAACGGAATCTTCGCCAGCATGTGCCAGACCTGCAGCTGGAATTCGGTGCCGACGGGTGCCAGCTCCAGCTGGAAATCCTGGCGTTCGCCGCGCAGGTATTCCAGCAGCTGCCGGCGTGGCTCGGCCACCGCATCGGGGTCACGCTGCCAGTGCTCGCGGCCCTTGGCGTCGTGGCGGTTTTCGGCAAAAAGAATATGGCGCACACCGACATCGTCGACGGCGACGGTCAGCGCGCCGATGGGGCTGTCAAAGCGGTCGTAGTACAGAGTGTTCATGCGCTGGCCTCCGTTGCGGTCTTGGGATTCTTCTTTTGCGCCGGCACTGCCAGGTGCCAGAGGTGCAGCACGGCGTAGGCACGCCATGGCCGCCAGAGTTGTGAGCGGCGCTCGGTCTCGCGCTCGCTCAGGCGCTGGCCTTCGCCCAGTACCTGCTGCAGGACAAGATCGCCAGCGGGAAATGCGTCGGGCATGCCCATAGCGCGCAGCGCCATGTAGTGCGCGGTCCATGGGCCGATGCCGGGCAGGGCGGTGGCCTTGTGCACGAAACTTTCCAGGGTCTGCGCGCGGCTGAAATCCAACCGCTGGTCGGCGCAGGCGCGGGCGATGGCGCGCAGGGTGGCGGCACGGGTGCGTGGCAGGCCGATGCTTTCCAGCGGGGCCTCGACCAGTGCGGCGGGGGCAGGGAACTGCCGGTCCAGGCCTTCCGGCATGCCGGGCAGGTGCTCGCCGAAACGGTCGACCAGGCGCCGCGCCAGCGTGGTGGCGGCAGCAACGCTGACCTGTTGGCCGAGCACGGCGCGCGCGGCAACTTCGAATCCATCCCAGCCGCCGGGGATGCGCAGCCCAGGCCGTTCGGCGATGCCGCGTGCCAGCAGCGGCTCCTGTTGCAGGCAGGCATGCACCGTATGCAGGTCGGCATCCAGGTCGAATACCCGCCGCACTTTGGCGACGATGGCCGGAATGGCGCGCGGATCGGTGGTGCCCAGCTGCAGGCGCAGTTCCGGGCGTTTGGGATCGGCGGTGACCCGGATCAGGCTGGCAACGCCATTGGCGACCACCACGCGCTGGTAGCTGCTGTCATCGATGCATTCGATGCCGGGCAACGAGCGCCGCCGCAGGAAGCCCAGCATCGCGCTGAAATCCAGTGGCGGGCGGTAAGCCAGGCGCAGCACCGGTTCGCCGCCGGCGACCGCGCCGTGCTGCTTGCGCAGCGCGCTTGGCGGCATGCCGCAGCCGTCCAGGAAGGCGCTGTTGAAGCGGCGCAGGCTGTTGAAGCCGGCCGCCAAGGCGATCTGGGTCACCGGCAGGGCGGTTTCGGTCAGCAACTGCTTGGCCAGCAACAGGCGCCGGGTGGTGTGCAGCTGGGCCGGTGTGGCGCCCAGCTTGGCGACGAACAGACGCTGCAACTGACGCGCGCTGACACCCATGGCCTGGGCCAGGGCGGCGGCCGGCTGTTCCTGCAGAATGCCTTCGTTGAGCAGGACCAATGCCTGATGCAGGGTCTGGTCCTGCAGCAGATTGGCGTCGTCCGGGGACAGCTCGGGGCGGCAGCGCAGGCAGGGGCGGTAACCGGCGGCACTGGCTGCAGCGGCGGTCGGGTAATAGCTGACGTTCTCGGGCTTCGGTGGTGGTGCCGGGCACACCGGGCGGCAATAGATGCCGGTACTGCGCACGGCGGTATAGAACAGGCCGTCAAAGCGCGCATCGCGGGCCAGGCGGGCCTGTTCGCATTGAACGTGTGCGGGCATCAGGAAAGTTTGCATGGACCCAGTCTAGGCCCGGACGCGGACCGGGACTGGCCATTTTCGGACATCAATGCGCGCGACACTGTGTTGATTCACCGGGCGTTGCAGCAGGGTGGGCGTTGCGCACTAGACTGTTCACCTTCCTGGCGCCGCAGCGCCGCAGTACGGACCTGATTGCTCTCCATGTTGCCCAAGTTCTGGTGGTCGCCGTTGTTGTGCATCGGGCTGTTGGCCTGCAATCCGCAGGCCGGCGATAAGAAGCCCGTTGCCGATCAAGTCGCCGCGTTGGCTGCCGATGGCGACCACATGGTGTCGATCAACGCGGCCGATGCACCCAATCCGCCGGCGCCGGTGTTGCCGGCCAAGGACAGGCCGTGGCCGGAGCTGGTGCTGGAGAACGGCAAGGCCTGGGTCAGTTGCGGCACCGATTACGCCGGCGAGAACGGTGATGGCACCGAGCTGACCGGTCTGGACCGTGCCGGCCTGGATGCGGCGCTGGCGCCCTGCAAGGAGCGCGGCCTGCTGCGGGTGCGCTACGCGGGGAAGATCAATCCTTCCTTTGCCGCGCTGGTGACCCGCCTGGCGGTGGTGGCCGACGCGATGGAGATCAGCAAGCGGATCCTTGACCTGGATTCCAGCGGCGGCCAGGTGGAAGCGGCCATCGTCGCCGGTGACAGCATCGGCGAGTCGGGTTGGACCATCTGGGTGCGCGAAGGCTCGGTCTGCCACAGTGCCTGCGTGTTCGTGCTGGCCGCTGGCGACAACCGGCTGATCTCCGGCAAGGTCGGCATCCACCGCATGATGCGGATCAGCTCCACCGCAACCTCGCGCGCGGAGTTGAACAAGGAGCTGCACGAGGTCTACGACAACGTGAAGGATTACCTGCAGCGCAACGGCGTGGCGGTGGGCGTGGCCGATCTGATGATGACCGTGCCCAACCGCAGCCTGCGCGTGCTGACCAGCGACGAGCTCAAGCAGTACGGGCTGGACGGCACCAATGCGGTGCAGGACGACCTGGAGCGGATCAAGCAGATGCGCAAGTGCGGCGATGATTTCGTCCGCCGCAAGGACTCCTTCCTGATTGCCTTCGACCGTGAATGCAAGGCGGAAGGCGCGGACCTGGAAACCGTCAACCGCTGTGGCCAGGCCTTGAAGGAGCAGTTCGGCTTCCCTGATGAGATCTGCCCGGAGGAGAGCCCGTTGTCGGAAATCGATACGGCGATGCTGGAGCCGATGCCGACCACCATCCCGACCGGCGCTGCGGCGGTATCGGTGCCGGCTGCCGCAGTCCCGACGGCAACGGCCGCGCCTTTGGGCGGCCCCGGCGCACGAAAATGAATGAATGGGTTGATGCGGGCGGCAGTAAACCGTGATTGGATTGGCATTCCGTTCAACTGAAAGCGTCATGGAGAGAGCTATGCGATCCAGTTGTTTGTTGATGGCGTTGTCCTTGGCCCTGCCTGCAGCAGGCGCTTTCGCGCAGGCCCCGGCAGCGGCGCCTGCCCCCGCCGCCGCACCGACGCGGCCAGCAGCACCGGCGGCGGTCTCGGCTGCAGCACGGCCGGCACCGGCGCTGAACGCGGCGCAGCAGGCGCAGGTGGCCAAGCAGGACGCGGAGATGACCGCTGCCGCACAGCGCGTGGCGCAGCTGGTGGACAACCAGCAGGCCGCTTCGGTGTGGGACGGGGCGTCTGCTGTCGCGCGCAAGGCGGTGACCCGCGATGTGTTCGCCAACAACGTCAATGCCGACCGCGGCAAGCTTGGCGCGCTGGTATCGCGCGGCAAGCCCTCGATCACCCGCGTGCAGTATCCGGCCGGTGCCTCGGTGCCGGAAGGCATCTATTTGAATGTCAGTTTCCCCACCCGTTTCGCCAACAACGCGCAGCCGGTTCGCGAGCTGGTGTCGTTCCGTCTGGATGAGGACAAGGTGTGGCGGGCGTCGGGCTATAGCGTGCGCGCGGCCTCGGCCAACTGAGCGCGACTGCGGGCGACTTCGGTCAACCGAGCGTAATTGCGGGCGGTCTTGGCCAACTGAATACATGTAGAGGTAGTGCACACGGGCGCCGCGAGGCGCCCGTCGTGTTGTGGCCGTAGTGATGGGTTGTTGCCGTGTACCTGATCTGGATCAATGAATCCTTACTTCAGTCTGCTTACGCTGCCGGTGGTAGGCATAACGGAGCAGGACATGCGCAAGCTGGATGTAGTGGTGGTGGGGGCTGGCCCGGCGGGTTTGAGTCTGGCCCGCAGTCTGGCCGGCAGCGGTCTGTCGCTGGCCCTGGTCGAGCCGCAGCCGCTGGCGGCGTTGGCCGAGCCGGCCTTCGACGGCCGTGAGATCGCCTTGACCCATGCCTCGCGGCAGATCATGCGCAGCATGGGCCTGTGGCAGCGCATTGATCCGGCGCAGATATCGCCATTGCGCAGCGCCAAGGTCATGAACGGCAGTTCGCCGTTTGCGCTGGGGTTTGCCGCGCAGGGCGAGGGCGTCGATGAGCTGGGCTGGTTGATTCCCAATCACCTGATCCGGCGCGCGGCCTGGGAGGCGGTGCAGGAGCAGGCCGGGCTGGAACTGATCGACGGCCGTTCGGTAACTGCGATCGACGCCGGGGATGCGTACAGCACGGTGACCCTGAGCGACGGCAGTTCGTTGGGGGCGCGGTTGGTGGTGGCGGCCGACAGCCGCTTCTCGGCGACCCGGCGGATGATGGGGATCGGGGCGCAGATGCGCGACTTCGGCAAATCGATGCTGGTCTGCCGGATGCAATGCGAGCGGCCGCATGAACACGCCGCCTGGGAATGGTTCGGTTACGAGCGCACGCTGGCGATGTTGCCGCTGCCGGATAACCAGGCCTCGGCGGTGATCACCATGCCGCAGCAGCAGCTGCAGCATCTGCTGGCACTGGATGATGCTGACTTCGGCCGCACCGTCAGTGGCTATTTCGAACGGAGGCTGGGAGCGATGACGCCGGTCGGTACGCGCCATGCCTATCCGCTGGTGGGGGTGTATGCGCACCGCTTTGTCGGCAAGCGCTATGCGCTGATCGGCGATGCGGCGGTGGGCATGCATCCGGTCACCGCGCACGGTTTCAATTTCGGCCTGCAAAGCCAGCAACGGTTGGCGCGGCTGCTGCTGGACGCGGCCCGCGGCGGTGGCGATATCGGCGCGGACAGCCTGCTGGCCAGTTACCAGCGCGGTCACCGCTTGGCGACGCGGCCCCTGTATGAGGCGACC
Organism: Stenotrophomonas sp. STEN240; assembly: GCF_056756175.1. NCBI lineage: Bacteria > Pseudomonadati > Pseudomonadota > Gammaproteobacteria > Lysobacterales > Lysobacteraceae > Stenotrophomonas > Stenotrophomonas sp. STEN240. The sequence goes on from NZ_JBRRBO010000031.1 coordinate 41,626, forward strand.
AACGCCATTGCCGGCCTCTACAACGACAGCCGTCTGCCGGCGCGACTGCTGCGCGGGGCGGCGCTGCGGGCCGCGCATGGCGTGGTCCCGTTCAGAAAGTTGATTGCCGGGCACCTGACCCAGGCCCGGGCGTAGCGAATCTAAGCTCCCTCCCTTTCGCGCAGCGAAGGGGAGGGTTGGGGAGGGGTAGCTTCTGAGGCTTTGGGAGATGTCGGCTTCGCGGCTGACGCCGCTCCCACAATCCCTATTCCTGCCGGTCCTGCCTGCTGATGGGGCGAGGGAGGTCCCCTGCCGAGCATGGCTCGGCACTACGCTCCGCATGGCTGGGCACTACGCTCCCTCCCTTTCGCGCAGCGAAGGGGAGGGTTGGGGAGGGGTAGCTTTTGAGGCTTTTGAAGTAAAACCAGCTTCGCGATTCATGGCCTGGGGCCACTCCGCGCCGCGCCGGCATTACTCGTCTTCGTCTTCCTCATCATCGTGGTGGCCATCCGGGTCCGGGTCGGCAAGCACGTTGATGCGGATATCGCCCAGTACGACCTGCTGGCCGCCACGGACTTTGCAGGCCTTGCGCAGTTCGACCACGCCATCGACCGTGACCTGGCCCTCGCTGATGATCATTTTGGCCTCGCCGCCGCTGGTGACCAGATCGGTCAGCTTCAGCAACTGCTTCAGTTCCACATAGTCGCGGTCAAGTTCGAAATCGATGGTTTGCATGGTGATTGCCGGTAAAAACGGGCACTATTGTGCGCTAAACAGTGGCCGCCCGGGGGCGTATGGCCGCTGGGCGCAGCCGTTGCTGTGTTCGCCAGCTGAACGGAAATCACGCCCCCCGCGACAGCAGGGCGCTTTAGAGCGCACAATACACGTCTTTTCGCCCGCCCGTTCGCGGCGGTGCCCCCGGAGTTACCCATGTCCCAAGATACCCCCGCGCCGCTGCTGTTTGCAGATCTCGGCCTGTCCGAGCCTGTGATGAAGGCAGTGGCCGAAGTCGGTTACGAGACCCCGTCACCGATCCAGGCTGCCACCATTCCAGCCATGCTGGAAGGCCGTGACGTGCTCGGCCAGGCGCAGACCGGCACCGGCAAGACCGGCGCCTTCGCGCTGCCAGTGCTGTCCAACATCAATCTTTCCGCCACCAAGCCGCAGGTGCTGGTGCTGGCGCCGACCCGCGAGCTGGCCATTCAGGTCGCCGAGGCGTTCCAGACCTATTCGGCATCGATGCCGGGCTTCCGCGTGCTGCCGGTGTACGGCGGCCAGCCTTACGGCCAGCAGCTGTCGGCCCTGCGCCGCGGCGTGCACGTCGTGGTCGGTACCCCGGGCCGCGTGATCGATCACCTCGATCGCGGCACCCTGGACCTGTCCGAGCTGAAGACGCTGGTGCTGGACGAAGCCGACGAAATGCTGCGCATGGGCTTCATCGACGACGTCGAAGCCGTGCTGAAGAAGCTGCCGGAAACCCGTCAGGTCGCGCTGTTCTCGGCCACCATGCCGCAGCAGATCCGTCGCATCGCGCAGACCTACCTGCGTGATCCGGTGGAAGTGACCATCCAGTCCAAGACCACCACGTCGGCCAATATCCGCCAGCGTTACTGGTGGGTTGCCGGCATGCACAAGCTCGACGCGCTGACCCGCATCCTGGAAGTGGAAACCTTCGACGCGATGATCATCTTCGCGCGCACCAAGGCCGGTACCGAGGAGCTTGCCAGCAAGCTGCAGGCGCGTGGCCTGGCGGCAGCCGCCATCAATGGCGACATGCAGCAGGCGCAGCGTGAGCGCACCATCGCCATGCTGAAGGAAGGCAAGCTCGACATCTTGGTTGCCACCGACGTGGCTGCCCGTGGTCTGGACGTGGAGCGCATCAGCCACGTGTTGAACTACGACATCCCGTACGACACCGAAAGCTACGTGCACCGTATTGGCCGTACCGGCCGTGCCGGCCGCAGCGGCGACGCGATCCTGTTCGTGACCCCGCGCGAGAAGGGCATGCTGCGCCAGATCGAGCGCGCTACCCGTCAGCCGATCGAAGAAATGCAGCTGCCGAGCGTGGATGCGGTCAACGACCACCGTGTGACCAAGTTCATGGACCGCATCAGCCAGACCGTGGCTGCCGGTGGCATTGAGTTCTACCGTGACCTGCTGCAGCGCTTCGAGGCCGAGCAGAACGTGCCGGCCATCGATATCGCCGCTGCACTGGCCAAGCTGCTGCAGGGTGATTCGCCGTTCCTGCTGACCCCGCCGTCGCGTGAGCGCAGCGCACCGTCGTTCGAGCGTAATGAGCGCAACGAGCGCAATGAGCGTCCGTCGCGTGACGGTGGCTTCCACCGCCGTGATGACCGCAACGCTGACCGTGGCGAGCGCCCGGCCCGTTTCGAGCCGCGTTTCGAACGTGCCCCGCGCCAGGATGACGGCGAGCGCGCACCGCGTCCGCCGCGTGGCGAAGGTGACTTCGAGTCGCGTCCGCGCCGCGAAATGCCGCCGCGCAGCGCGCCGGAGTTCGGCATGGAGAGCTACCGCATTGAAGTGGGTCACACCCATGGCGTGAAGCCGGCCAACATCGTTGGCGCGATTGCCAACGAAGCCGGCCTGGAAAGCCGTTTCATCGGCCGCATCGACATCCATGACGGTCACTCGGTGCTGGATCTGCCGGCAGACATGCCGACCGACGTCCTGCAGCACCTGAAGAAGGTGTGGGTCTCCGGCCAGCAGCTGCAGATGCGCAAGCTTGAGGCGGGCGAAGACCAGGGCGGCGCCGCGACGCCGTTCAAGCCGCGCTTCGACAAGGGTGACGGCAAGCCGGGTGGCCCGCGTCCGGGTGGCCCGCGCGGCCCGCGTCCGGGCGGCCCAGGTGGCCCGGGTGGTTCGCGTCCGGGTGGCTTCAAGCCGCGTGGCCCGCGCAACTACTGATCCAGTCAGTCCAATGCATCAACAGACAACCCCGGCGCTGCCGGGGTTGTCTGTTTTGGCCGTTTGCCGGGCTGCCAGGACAGGCCGGGGCAACAAGTTCAAGCCGCGACCGCCTTCACGTACTGCTTGCGCCGGGTTATTGCGATAATGCGGCGTATCCGCGTCGGGGAACGCGAAAGGGAAGGTCATGGAAGAAGCGGGAGGGGCGGTTGCTGGCAGGCTCAGGCGTGGATGGACCGTGCTCGTTCTGCTGGCGCTGTGCCTCACGGTCTGGCCAGTGCTGGGCGCAGCGCAACCGCTGCAGGTTGACCGTGATTACCTGATAGCCGGTGCCGCAACCTCCGAACAGGCGCCGCTGCGTGCCTGCAGTGCCGAAGCCTTGGCGCGGATGCGGCCGGCGATTGAAATCGCCGCGCCCCCTGGGGGCTGGTCGGGTGCGCCACAGGGCGTGGGCGTTTTCAACGTCTTTGCCGGCGAGGTGATGATTTTCCATGGTGACCGCCAGGTCTGCGGCGACATGCAGGATGCGCGTACCCGCGACTCCCGTTTCCGCGCCGGCGTCGGCCTGGTGGTGGTGCCCAAGCGCGGCACGGTGGAACCTATCCGGGTGGCCTGGGAGTCACCGCTGAAGCCGCGCTGGATCCCTACCGTGCATCTGGGTGCGCCCAGTCCGCTGCAACAGCAGGACACCTTGCGGCTGGTGGTCCGCACCGCCTGCGTGGCCATCGCATTGGCATTGGCGTTGTCGGCGTTGATGGGGTTTGCCACCACGCGCGGGCGCGATTTTCTGACCTACACCCTGGTTTGTGCGCTGCTGGTGGTCTGGCAGGCCGTGTTGAGCGGGCTCAGCGGCTATCCCGAGCCATGGCTGCCGGTGGGCCGGCATGCGCCGGTATGGATGGTCGCGGTGTCCGCGCTCAGCTATGCGGTGATGGGCTGGGTGCTGTGGCGCATGTGTGGCGGGCGCTGGGTGCTGCGCGGTTCGCGTCGCTGGATGCAGGGGCTGATGATCGTGTTGGGGCTGGTGGCGTTGGCGGCACCGCTGATGACATGGCCGGTGCTGGCGTGGATGGGGGTGGCGCTGGACGACCTGTTCACGCTGATCTGCATGGTGTCCGTGGGTATCGCCATCGTCGCGTTGCGGCGAGGCTACTTCCAGGCGCTGGATGGCCTGGTGGCGGTGATTCCGCTGCTGGTGATGGCGCTGGCCGACCTGATGGACAGCCGCCTGCTGGTGGAGTTCAGGGTGGAGGCCATCCAGGTCTCGGTCACCTGGTTCCTGATGATGTCGGCGTACTCGCTCAACCGCAGCCTCAGCCAGTTGCGCCGGCAGCGCGATGAAATGCGTGAGCTGGCCGATACCGACACCCTGACCGGCCTGCCCAACCGCCGCGCCGGCCTGCGCCAACTGGAACACTATATGGCCCAGGCCAAGGCCGCCGGGCAGCCGCTGTCGATCGGCTTCCTGGATATCGATCTGTTCAAGCAGATCAATGACCACTACGGCCACGATGGCGGCGACGAGGTGCTGGTGTCGGTGGCGGGAACCTTGTTGACCGGCGTGCGCAGCCGCAGCGACGTGATCCGCATGGGCGGCGAGGAGTTCCTGATTCTGTTGCCGGGCATTGGCGCTGATGCTGCGCGGCCGCGGCTGGAGCAGTTGCGCGAAAAAGTGACCGCCCAGGCGCGTGGGCTCAAGCACGAAGGCCTGGTAGTCACGGCCAGCATCGGCCTGGCCGAGCTGCAATACCGCGACAGCGACGTGGCCGGGCTGCTGCGGCGTGCCGACAACGCCATGTACCGGGCCAAGCGCAGCGGCCGTGACCAGGTGGTGGACGCACGCGATATCCAGGAAGTGGCCTGAACGCAGCGTCTGTGCCCGCTGTTCCCGCTGCGGGCGATGGCGGATAATTCGCCGATGACAATCCGAATCAACAAGCACATTGCCGAAACCGGCTTCTGTTCGCGCCGCGAGGCCGACCGCCTGCTCGCCGCCCGTCGCGTCACCGTCAACGGCATCGTCGCCGGCACTGGCGCCGTGGTGGGCGAGGGCGACGAGGTCAAGGTTGACGGCCAGCCGTTGCGCGCCCGTGCGGTGCAGAAGAGCACCGGCCGCCGCCACGTCTATATCGTGCTGAACAAGCCGGTGGGCATCACCTGCACCACCGAGAGCGCGGTCAAGGACAACATCGTCGAGTTCGTCGGCCATGAGCAGCGCATCTTCCCGATCGGCCGCCTGGACAAGGATTCCGAAGGGCTGATCCTGTTGACCAGCAATGGCGATATCGTCAACCAGATCCTGCGCGCCGAGAACGGCCACCAGAAGGAATACCTGGTCGCGGTCAACAAGCCGGTCACCGATGAGTTCCTGCGTGGCATGGCCCGTGGCGTACGCATCCGCAACGAGACCACGCTGCCTTGCCGTACCAGCCGCATCGGCAAGTACGGCTTCCGCATCATCCTGGAGCAGGGCTTGAACCGGCAGATCCGCTTGATGGCGTCCGAGTTCGGCTACCGCGTCAATCAGCTGCGCCGCGTGCGCATCGACAACGTGAAGATCGGTGCCTTGAAGCCGGGCCAGTGGCGCAACCTGAGCGAACAGGAACTGCACGGCCTGCTGCCGCAACAGCAGCAGTGGTGAAGTGTGACGCGCTCACCGCGCCTTGCGTGGTGAGCCGCTAGACTCTGCAGCGCTCACCATCCTGCCGCTTTGGACTCGTGCATGATCAAGCCCGCATTGCCTGCCAATGAAGCTGAACGTCTTGCCGCGCTGCAACGCTATCGCGTGCTGGACACCGCACGCGAACAGGAATTCGATGATCTGGTGACCATCGCCCGCACCATCTGCGGCACGCCGATGGGCGCGGTGACCTTGATCGACCGTGACCGCCAATGGTTCAAGGCACTGCAGGGCCTGGATGCGGAACAGACCCCGCGCGAAGATGCGTTCTGCGCCCACACCATTCTCAAGCCGGAAGAGCTGATGGTGGTGGCCGACGCCCGCCAGGACCATCGTTTCAGCGGCAATCCGTCGGTCCTGGGTGACCCGCATATCCGTTTCTACGCCGGCGCGCCGCTGCTGAGCAGTGATGGCTATGCGCTGGGTTCGCTGTGCGTGTTCGACTCGGTGCCGTCCGATCTCGGCGCCCCGCAGGCCGATGCCCTGCGCGCGCTGTCGCGGCAGGTCAGCCGGATGATGGAAATGCGCCTTTTACGGCTGGAAATCGACCATCACCAGGACGAGCACGACTGGTACGAGGCACGCTTGATCGAGTACTACCAGCAGCTTGAACAGGCCAACATGGAGCTGTCCGAGCAGACCCGGACCGACCCGCTGACCGGCTTGCCCAACCGGCGAGCCTTGGCCGCCGCGCTCACTGAAGCCATCGGGCGTACCGGCGAGGCTGCACCGGCGGTGGCAATCGTCGATATCGATCACTTCAAGATGGTCAACGATATTCACGGGCACGGCGAAGGCGACCAGGTACTGACCGAACTGGCCGCCGTGCTCAAGTCGCAATTCTCCGCGCGCGGCATGGCTGCCCGCTATGGCGGCGAGGAGTTCGTGATCCTGATGCCGGATACGCCGCTGCAACAGGCCGAGCTGCAATGCGAATACCTGCGCGAATCAGTCAGCCTGCTGCCGATTGGCCTGCCGATCACGGTCAGCATCGGCCTGGCCGTGCACCGCGCTGGCGAAGCCCCGGGTGAAACCCTGCGCCGTGCCGATGCCGCGCTGTATCAGGCCAAGGCCCAAGGCCGCGACCGGGTGGTCGTGGCGAGCTGAGTAGCATTGCGTAACCGGTCTTCGTAGCCCGGGTAGGCGCAGCGCACCCGGGAACACACGGTGGCGCAGACATCACGTTGTGCGCGTGAGACTACCTGGCCGAATCACCTTGGCTCATGCCTGAAGCAACCGCCGGGTGCGCTGCGCTTACCCGGGCTACCACGGCCGACCAACCGATCAGATCGAGCCGGTACTTGCCGCTGCCGGGCGCAGGCGATTGAGCAGGGGGTGCAGGAACACGCCGCCAAGGATGATCGCCACGCCCAGATAGAACTGCGGCGTCAGCTCGTGCTGCTCGCTGAGGAACAGCATCGCCAGCAGGATCGCGTAGACCGGTTCCAGGTTGGTGACCAACTGCACCGTGTAAGCACTCAGGTGCTTGAGCGCCACCAGCGCCAACGCAAACGGCAGCAGCGTGCACAACCCGGACAGGGCCAGCAGTAGCAGGCCGTCGTGCAGGTTGGGCAGCACCCACAGGTCGCTGGCCAAGGCTGGCAGCAGGAACGGCAGTACCGGAGCCAACAGGGTCAGCGTCAAGGTGCCTGCGCCCAATTCCACGGCAGTGACGGTCAGCGGATCGGCATGCCCGACCATGCGCTTGTTGAGCGAACCGAAGAGGGCAACCAGCAATGCAGATGCGGCACCTACCGCCACGCCCAGACGCATGCCATCGGGTACACCACCCACCACCAGGGCCACGCCGGGCAAGACCACCACGCCCAGCGCCAACTCACGCATCTGGAACGGGCGTCGCGCGATCCATGGTTCGATGATGGCGGTGAATACCGGTGCCAGCGCGATGCAGGTTGCCGCCACCGAGGCGTTGGCCAGCTTCACCGCGCCATAGAAGGTCAGCCAGTGCAGCGCGACCAGCGCACCGATGCCGGCGTAGCCCAGCGCCAGCCGCAGGTTGAGGCTGGACAGGCCGCGCCACACGCGCGGCAGCAGCGCCAGCATCGCCACCACCAGCAGCATGCGCCACCACACCAGCGGCAGTGCCGGCAGGGTGATCAGCTTGCCGAGGATGGCAGTGACACCCCATAACAGGACGCAGAAATGGATCTGCAACAAGGCTTTGCGGTTGTCGTTGGTCGGCATCGCGCTATTGTCGCTGATGCCGGGGGCAATCGCTGCAGCGCGGGCTTCAGTTTTTGTCGACCAAGGCCTGCAGTGCGCGTGCCGCCGCCGGGTTGCGGTGCTTGGCGGCGCTGATGAAGTAGAGGAAGACCTCGCGCGGCTTGGCCGGCGCCAGCGGTGCGGTCAGGTGCGGTAGCTCGGCCACGTCCTTGCCCGCCCGCCAGCTGTGCACATGCTTGGCCCACTGCCGCAGTTCAGTGGCCGGGTAGCCGCTGGCATGTTCATCGCGGCTGCCCATCAGCCGCGCATAGACGAAGTCAGCGGACAGGTCGGCGGCATTGGGATGGTCGGTGGAATCCGTATAGACCAGCGCGATGCCATGCTGGCGGATCAGCGCAATCAGTTCGGCATCAAAGCAGTTGGGGTCGCGGACTTCCAGCGCATGCCGTTGGCGGCGGCCGTTGACCTGCTGCGGCAGCAACTGCAGGAACTCGGCGAGATCGTCGCGGTCCAGCGTGCGCCCGGTTTCGAACTGCCAGACCAGCGGCCCCAGCCGGTCGCCGAGATGGCCGATGCCATCGATGAAGTCGTCGATCTGCCCGCCGGTACCAGCCAGCTTGCGCGCAGTGACAATGCGCTTGGGCGCCTTGGCCGAAAACACGAAGCCTTCGGGCGTGGCATCGCGCCAAGCGGTGTAGATATGCGGTTTCTGCGCACCGTAATAGGTGCCGTTGATCTCGATGCTGGTCAGCTGCTGGCTGGCGAACTCCAGCTCACGGCGCTGCACCAGCCCGACCGGGTAGAAGGTGCCGCCGCGCCAGGGCACATAGGTCCAGCCGCCGATGCCGATGTGGACGCCGGGTGCATGCGCGGTGCTGGCAAACAGATCGTTCAAGGCAAGGCCCTGTTGTTGTGGGGGCGGCCTGCGCCGCGTAGTAGACAATGTAACTGCACAAGGTAGTGCCGAGCCATGCTCGGCAGAAGCTTTACCAGCGTTCCAAACGCTATGTGGAACGCCTCTGTAGTGCCGAGCCATGCTCGGCAAAAGCTTTACCGGCGTTCCAAACGCTACGTGCAAAGCATCTGTAGTGCCGAGCCATGCTCGGCAGGAGCTTTACCAGCGATCCAAACGCTACGT